>NZ_KV832061.1:962-44696 GCF_001837325.1 Streptococcus sp. HMSC065H07 | reverse complement strand
AACACTTTTTTTGAAGTTTTTTTACTTCTCGTGTCCGCTATCTCTCGCGAAACAGCTTATTTATAATATCATCTCTAGCTTGTCTTGTCAATAACTTTTTTAAAGTTTTTTTCAAACTTTTTGTTACTGGACAATTTCCTTAAGACTTTATTAGTCTATCAAGTTTGTGAACTAATGTCAATACTTATTTTCTATGCCAGAGTAAACGTAAAAAGAAGATCGCAAGTATCTCCTTTTTTACTTTTTTATAGAGCTGCGCGCATGCGTGCTTGTGAATTTTCGACATTTCTTATTGAACGTGGTAAGAAAGCACGGATATCATCTTCCTTATAACCCACTTGCAATCTCTTATCATCAATTAAGATTGGGCTCTTCAAGATTCTTGGGTTTTCTTGAATCAAATCAATCACCTCACTGACACTGAGCTCGTCGATATCACAATTTAGAGCTTTAGCATAGCGATTTTTTGATGAAACAATACTCTCAACACCATTCTCTGTTTTAGATAGGATGTTTAAGATTTCTTCTTTTGTAAGTGGTTCTTTACCAAGGTTTTGTTCTTTATAAGGAAGTTGATGGTTGTTCAACCATGTCTTTGCTTTTTTACAACTTGTACAACTTGAGATTGTATAAATCTTAATCATGTTAATTCTCTCTTTCTGTCACATGATACTATTATCTTATCACTGTCCTTGATTTAAGAAATCGGTCTAGCGACCTATTTTGAATCTTGAGGACTTTTTCAATTATCATAGACCCTTTTTATTTAGATTAAAACAAAGAAAAAAGAGCTCGTCGGCTCTTTTACACTTATTCTTCAATTTCAATGGTTGAATCTAGGTCTAAAACAAGTTCATCAGATGTTTCTTCAACTTGTGCTTCTTCAACAATATCCTCTTCATCTGGTTCAATCAAACCATAGTGTACACGTACTTTATGATCAATTTCTTCAAAAATATCTGGATGATCTGCCAAATATTTTTTAGCATTTTCAGACCCTTGACCAATCTTCTCTCCATTATATGAGAACCATGCTCCAGCTTTTTGAATAATGCCTAAGTCACTAGCGATTTTTACAAGCTCACCTGTTTGTGAAATCCCTTCACCATACATAATTTCAACAAAGGCTTCTTTAAATGGTGGAGCAACCTTGTTTTTAACAACCTTAATTTTAGTTTCCTTACCAACATTTTGGTCTTTTTTATCGCCAGTCCCTTTGATTTGCGTATTTCCACGTACATCAAGACGTACTGATGCATAGAATTTTAGAGCACGTCCACCAGGAGTTGTTTCTGGATTACCAAACATAATACCAACTTTTTCACGCAATTGGTTAATGAAGATAGCAATTGTTTTTGTTTTATTGATAGAAGCAGAAAGTTTTCGCATGGCTTGACTCATCATACGCGCTTGAAGTCCGACATGGCTATCACCAATATCTCCATCAATTTCTGCACGAGGTACCAAGGCTGCAACTGAGTCAACAACAACCAAATCAACTGCACCAGAGTCAATCAGCTTACCAGCAATTTCGAGACCTTGTTCACCTGAATCAGGTTGTGACAAAAGAAGTTCATCGATATTAACACCTAGGGCTGCCGCATAAGCAGGGTCAAGGGCATGCTCTGCATCGATAAAGGCAGCAATTCCGCCTTCTTTTTGTGTCTGAGCAACAGCATGGAGGGCTACAGTTGTTTTACCTGATGATTCTGGTCCGTAAATTTCGATAATACGACCTTTAGGATAACCACCTGCACCAAGAGCAATATCCAAAGCCAGCGAGCCTGAACTCATAACTTGAACTTTCTGCTCTGCACGCTCACCAAGACGCATCACTGCACCTTTACCAAAATCTTTTTCAATATTCTTCAAAGCATCGTCAAGTGCTTTACGACGCTCATCTCCAAATTTCTTTGTAATTTCTTCTGTTTTCTTTGTTTTCTTAGCCACTTATTTTCCTCTTCTTTCTATAGTTAAAGACAAACTTAAATCAAGTTGTCTCTTGTAATAAAGCTTGGCGAACTAGATTAAAGGCATAGAGGGTACTAATATATCTAACATCAGAACGACTTCTTCCACCTATAACAACCTTGATTGACCTTACTTGATTCCTATCAGCAATACCAATAAATACCGTACCTGCTGGGTGTCCTTCTAAGGAATCTGGTCCAGCTACACCGGTAAGTGCAATTCCATAATCGCTATCTGTTTTAGCTCGAGCACCTTCAGCCATTTTTTCTGCAGTAAAATGACTGACAACACCATGTTCTTCTAGTTGCGACAAGGGAATATCCAACATTTTAGCTTTTTCTTCAATACTATAAGTAACAAAGCCACCTTTAAATACTTGTGAGGCTCCTGAAAAATCAGCAATACTAGCCTGAAATAAACCTGCTGTTAGGCTTTCAGCTGCAGTGATAGTCTTGCCATGGTGCTTAAGCAAACGAAAAGCTTCAAAGGCTAAACTATTAGACTCTCCATATCCATAAATAAAATCAGATAAGGATTTGCCATCTAGAGTTTTAGTCGAACGAATTTGTTTTTCTAAAACATCTAGTTTTTGATCTGCTTCTTCTTGCGAAGAAGCTTTTGTTGACAAGCGAAGTGTTACTTCCCCCACTTTAGCGTATGGAGCTATGGTTGGATCTGTTTGGTTAACAATAAAATCCTTCAGAACAGTCACTAATTGACTTTCTCCAACGCCAAAGAATCTTAGTACTCTCGAATAAAGACTTGAGTGGTTCTCAGTAAGAGCTGGAATAAGTTCTTGATTCACCATAGGTTTGAGTTCACTTGGTGGACCAGGTAAGACTACATAGGTCACCCCTTGAGCAGTAATAATCCCTCCAACTGCAAGACCTGTCGGATTTTGCAAGGGAATAGCCCCCTCAACAATTTGTGCTTGACGCTCATTATTAGGCGTTCGTGTGTGTTTAGGACGAGTAGCAAAGAAACTATCCAGTTTTTTACTAGCCTCCTCATCAAAAACGAGTTC
The DNA here is from genome assembly GCF_001837325.1 of Streptococcus sp. HMSC065H07. Classification (NCBI taxonomy): domain Bacteria; kingdom Bacillati; phylum Bacillota; class Bacilli; order Lactobacillales; family Streptococcaceae; genus Streptococcus; species Streptococcus sp. HMSC065H07. The sequence goes on along the minus strand of NZ_KV832061.1, from coordinate 41,701 downwards.
TTTTCCTAAAAATTTAGCCAGTGTTTGCTTGGTTAGGTCGTCCTCAGTAGGGCCAAGTCCACCACAAAGTATGACTAAATCACTACGCTGACTGGCTTGATCAAGAACTGAAAGCAGGCGATTTTCATTGTCTCCTACTGCTGTGTGAAAATACACGTCAATTCCTAGTTCAGCTAGCTTCTCAGATAAAAATTGGGCATTGGTATTGGTGATTTGCCCGGTTAGGATTTCAGTTCCTACTGCAATCAATTCAGCTTTCATTGGTTCACCTATATTACTATTCGTAAAATAATCTCAAAAACATGTTCGTTTATAAACTAACATGTTTTTCTCGTCTTGTCAATCAAATCCACTCATTTATTTGAAGTCACAGTTATTTTCATGATCATTCACAAATCCTGCGGCTTGTAAAAATGAATATATAGTTGTCGGTCCTAAAAATTTGAACCCTCTCTTTTTTAGATTGTTGGCAATCTGTTGGGATAAAGCAGTTGATGATGGGACGTCCTTATATGTGGGTACATTATTTATCAAGGGCTTTCCGTCAAAGAAATGCCAAAAATAATGGGACAGGGAGCCAAATTCATCTTGGATTTTTAGTACTTGTTTGGCATTATTTACGGTTGCTTCTAGCTTAAGTTTGTGCCTAATGATGTCTGGATTTTGAAGCGCATCTTCAAGTTCACTTAGGCTAAACTGGGCAACACGCTCAATATCATAGTCATGAAAAACACGATTAAAGGCCTGTCTTTTATTTAAAACGGTTAACCAAGAAAGCCCTGACTGATAACTTTCTAAGCATAGAAGCTCAAAAAGTTTTTGGTCATCACCAATAGGTTTTCCCCACTCCTTGTCATGATAATCACAATATAATTTATTGTTTGTTGGAACCCAACGACAACGATTGACCATTGCTTACCTCATTTCATCAACATCTTAAGAGCTGATTTAATGTATTGCTCTGCCGTTTCATTAGTTCCTTCGAAGAAGGCCTTGATTTTCTTAAGTTCTGTGGCTTTATAACCAAGAGCAATCAAGGCTTCCATAGCCTCATCCAATTGATGATTCCCTTCAGGTTGACTTGGTGTCGTCTTGGTCGTTTCTGTTGGTAACTCTGCAAATTTCCCTGCCAAATCCAGAACCATTTGTTGAGCTGTCTTTTTACCAATCTTTGGAAACTTCATCAAGTATTTGATGTCACTATTATCAACAGCAGCAACCAAGCCTTGATTATCATCTACAGCAACAATAGCTAGGGCAGTCGTCGGACCTATTCCAGAAACTGAAATAAGCTTAAGGAAGACCTCTTTTTCATCTTCAGTATGGAAACCAAAAAGGAGGTGAGCATCATCTCTAATAACCTGATGAAGATAGACTTGGATAGTCTGATTCATTTGGTCAGAAAAACTATATGGATTCGCTACAGTGACAATATAACCTAAGCCGTTTGCTTCTATAACAATATACTTGGCGGTAATTTTCACTAGAGTTCCCTTGATGTAATCATACATAGCGTGTGATTTCCTTTCTCGTTCGTTTCTTCAATGGGTTTGCTTTATCATTTTATACTTGTAAGATAATTGTCTTGAGTGTTTATTTTGTCATCTCAAGCACTGCTGTACTATTGTAACAAAAAATCCACTCGAAAGTGGATTCTGTTTGCTCTATCTTAAGGATGACTACTCGTCTTTAAAGTATCTGTAATCATCTTTAGACCTAATAGAATATATGTTACAACGCCTAAAGTAAAGGCAATGCTAGAAACATTTACTAGAGTATTCTCCAAACTTGGTTGACCTAACCAGGCCAAAATATAGAAAATTAAGCTAGTCGCTAAAAATGTTAAACCAACAAGTAAAAAGTGTTTATTAGTTTTTGTTAGGTGTCTCATCACTCTACCTCCTAACTTAAAAATCAGGCAATCATCCTACAATAATCCGCTAAAACATTAGAAGATTCCTTATCTTCACCACTATTATAAATCTAACATTCCTATTCGTAAAGCAAGACCAAAAAAAGTTTTAATACTTCCCTAGGTCACGTAGACTGGTATGATTTTCTTGAATTCGACGGAACATTTTTTCCATATCAGACTTTGTAAAGTTGACAAGTACAGGACGTCCGTGAGGGCAATTGTAGGGGTTTTTACACTGTGCAAGCTGCACTAGGAGGTCACGCGCAGAGTAATCATCAAGAGCATGATTGGCCTTGATTGAACGTTTACAACTCATCATGATGGCCAACTCAGCACGGTAGGTCTTAACAGACACTTCATTCGTCAAAAGAAGCATGTCACACATTTCATAGACTGCAGATTCAATCTCTTCTTCCTTCATCCAGATAGGATGTTCACGAAGAATGAAGGTATTATTCCCATAAGGCTCTAAATAGATACCAACCTGGTTCAGAAGGGACATTTTTTCTTGTAAACTAATGTAGTCTGAACCTGAAAATTCAAAGAGATAAGGAACCAAGAGCTGTTGTAAACCGCTGTCAACCTCACCGATCTTTTCACGATAGTACTCATACTTGACACGTTCTTGAGCAGCATGTTGGTCAATGATGTAAAGTCCACCTTGTCCTTGAGCAAAGAGATAGGTTCCATGCATTTGACCAAAAAACTCCAACTCAGGGAAGGTTGATGTTTCCTCATTGTCCAGAGTTTCAAGCATGCGCTTCATTTTCGACTTGTTTTTATAATCAAGTTTTTCGTGTTCGCTATCACCTTCATCTACTGAACGTTGTGCCTGTTTAACAGAAGGTTGTGGTTTGTTTTCTACCGATGAAACTGGAGACTCTGACTCCGATATAAGAGGTTTGATATCTTCTTGGACTGTCTCTGGTTTGACAAAGAAATCATTACGACTGCTATCATAGTAAAGATTGGTTTGTTTGAGTGGGAGACTGGTTTGAACTGGCTTAGTTGCACCTCTAGTACTTGACTTGGCTAGATTTTCAAGGGCATCAGGAATCAAATCCTGCTCTCTAAGGCTTTGAGCAATGGCAGAGCTGATAAGGGCCATAAGCTCTTTTTCTTTAGAAATACGTACTTCCTGCTTGGTTGGGTGAACATTGACATCAGCCAAATAAGGATCAATCTGAATATCAATAACCGCAATAGGGAAGCGTCCTACCATGAGTTTAGAACCATAACCATCAAAAATCGCACGGTTAAGCAGGAAGTTTTTAATATAACGTCCGTTAATGAGAATCGTGATGTAGTTACGATTCGCACGGGTCAACTCAGGGAGACTAACATATCCAGAAACTTCAAAATCAAGGTCAGAATTTGAAATCTCCACCATTTTTTTAGCCGTTGTCAAACCATAAATACCAGCAATAGCTTGACGGAGGTCTCCAGTACCTGATGTCTGTGTCAACTGACGACCGTCATTAAGCAAGGTAAAGGCAACCTCGGGATGAGCTAGACTCAGACGATTGACAACATCAACAATATGGGCCAACTCAGCCTGTAAACTTTTCATATACTTGAGACGAGCTGGGGTATTATAAAATAGGTTTTCAACGGTAATCTTTGTTCCAACTGGTGTTGAAATAGGATCCTGACTCTCAATTTCTCCACCTTTAGCAACCAGTTTAGTCCCATAGGCTTCTCCATCCGCTGCTGTCACAATAGTTAGGTAGCTGATAGAAGCTATTGATGGTAGGGCCTCACCTCGAAAACCAAGGGTTCGAATACGAAAGAGATCTCCTTGATTTTTGATTTTACTTGTTGCATGACGGCGCAAACTCATGGCCACATCAGCTTGAGCCATTCCTTCGCCATTATCTGTGATTTGAATTTTTGAGAGGCCTGATTCTTCAATCTCAATGGTAATTTGGGTGCTGCCAGCATCAATAGCATTCTCCACCAACTCTTTGACCACACTAGCTGGGCGCTCCACGACCTCACCAGCAGCAATCTGGTTGGCTAACACCTCAGGCAATTCGATGATTTTTGGCATAATTATTATTTTCCCTTCTAAAAGGTTGAGAGAACAATGTTTCTAACTGTTACTGATGCTTCCTATAAAGCCATAACTCACACACAACTGTTAGCCAAGATAAGGCTGTGGCTATAACAATCATATCCCCATGACGAAGGTTGAACCAAATGAGCCCAGAAAAAATCAAGAGGTAGATGACTTGGAAAATCCATTGGTAGGTTTTGGGGGAGCTTGTCGAATCCATAAACTGCTTCACAAAGAAATAAAGCAAAAGCAAGTTCAGTGTTAGTGCCTTTTCAAAAGGTGTATAAAAGCTCAAAATCAGACTGCAGACAAGAAAAATTCCTGCTAGCCATTTCATTATAGATTTCATGTGATTACCTCGTCAGTACGTTTTCATTAAGTATAGGGGTTTTCGAAAATATTTTCAACCACTTAGACACCATACAGGACCACATAGACAAACGCTATTGCTGTGGACTAGTAAATAGTGTTTAATAAAGGTGTGGAAGGGAGGAGGCCTCCTCAATTACCAATAAGAAAGGATAGTTATGAAAATAAAAGTTCAGATTGACTCGGTATTTCAAGAAGAAATGTTGCAGATTCAGGCACCTAGTCGGACGCCCAAGATTCAGCAAGTGGTCGAGTTTGTCGAATCTTTGGATGATAACCAACGACTCAAAGGAAAAAAAGATGGCGAAACTTATCTCATCGAGCCTAATGCTATTTCCAGAATTTACATCGAAAATCGCCAAGTTTTAGCTGAAACTATTCTAGGAGAGTACCACTTAGGCTTACGTCTCTATCAAGTTTTAGAAAAACTGCCATCTTACTTTATCAAAATCTCACAATCAGAGATTGTCAACCTCAAAGAAATTGAACGCTTCAACATTACCCCTAACGGCCTCGTTGAAATTCACCTTAAAAACAAGGAAACCACCTACTCATCACGCCGTTACCTCAAAGCAATAAAGGAGAAATTACAATGAAAAAGCAACTTTTTAAATCAGGCACAAAGGGCATCCTTATCGGACTTGCCGTATCCATGATTATGTCTCTTATCTGGGCACCAAGCTACATGCCTCTAAATCCTCACTCAGCCATTGGACAATGGATGACGTCACATCAGGTTCACGGATCTATGGTATTGGCCTACTGCCTCATCACTTGGTTTGCTATCGGTATCCTCTTTGAAGTCGCTAGTTATATTTTCCGTAAGGCTGAGTGGAGTTTACTTCGTGCAACCCTCACTCACTACGCCTTGACCTGTCTAGGTTTCATTCCACTAGCTACCCTCAGCGGATGGTTCCCTCTACGTTTAACTTTCTACATGGAGCTAGTCATTGAATTCAGCCTTATCTATCTCCTCGTTTGGGTCTTCTCTTATTGGAAAATGAAAAAGGATATTGAACAACTCAACCAAGAATTGAAACACCTATAAAAGACAAGAAGCCTGTCAATTGACAAGCTTCTTTTATAGTTTCTGTTTTAAATCTGCTACAGCCATCATGACCTGCATAGGTGTCATATTGTAAATGTCCAAATCACGCAACTCTTGAAGAACTGGATTTTCAGTAAAATCATCAAAGAGAGAGATTTGCTCGTTGACATGCGTTTCAGTGGCAGGCTTCTCTTGAGGCGATACCTTTTCCTGAGGTTGGATGGTAACTGTATCACCCTCTAGTTGTGTCAAGATAGTGTCAGCACGTTCCAGTAAATCTGCTGGTAAACCTGCAATCTTAGCCACATGAATACCATAAGATTTATCGGCTGGGCCATCGACAATCTTGTGAAGGAAAGTCACTTCACCGTCCTTTTCAAGTGTCGCCACATGAACGTTGACAAGGTGTGTCAAACTGTTTGACAGAGCTGTCAACTCATGATAATGGGTAGCAAACATGGTTTTAGCCCCCACCTTGTCATGAATAAACTCAATAATAGACTGAGCCAGAGCCATACCATCATAAGTGGCTGTCCCACGTCCCAACTCATCAAAAATAATCAAGGAATTAGGTGTCGCCCGCTTAATGGCCTGATTAGCCTCCATCATCTCAACCATGAAGGTCGACTGGCCTGAAATCAAGTCATCTGCAGCACCAATACGTGTATAGATGGCGTCAAAAACTGGCAAGTCAATACTATCTGCTGGCACGTAAGACCCCATCTGAGCCATAACGACTGACAAGGCTAACTGACGCATATAGGTGGATTTACCACTCATATTTGGTCCTGTGATGAGCTGAATATTGGTCTGACTGTCAAAGGTAATGGTATTTGGAATGTATTCTTGAACGCCCATAACCTTCTCAACCACTGCATGACGGCCTTGATCAATAACAATACGATGCTCATCATTGAAAATAGGGCGAACATAATGATTGGTCTCTGCTACAACAGCTAGACTCTGAAGCACATCGACTGTCGCAATAGCCTTAGCCAAAGATTGCAAACGGTCAATATAGCGTTCAACCTGCTCACGGACACGCATGAAAATATCATACTCTAGCGTTGATGATTTTTCACGCGCCTCAAGCATCTCACCTTCAATTTTAGCCAATTCAGCAGTTCCAAAGCGCTCTGAATTTTTCAGAGTTGCCTTGCGGAAGAAATGGTCAGGAACCAAGCTAAGGTTAGAGTTGGTCACATGGAAGTAATAACCATCTTTACGATTATAATCAATCTTTAGTGTTGTAATACCAGACGCTTCACGTTCTTTAGCTTCGATATCTGCGATCCATGAGGTTCCCTCACTCATCACCTTGCGATACTTGTCCAAGGTCTCATCAAAACCAGCACGGATAATGCCACCTTCTGTAATGGTTGCAGGAGCATCTGGATCAATAGCCGACCGAATCAAACTCTCTAATTCTGGCAGAGCATCTAACTCTTGTAAAAGACGTGACAAGGCATCGTTATTAAAAGACTCCAAAATCGCCTTAATCACCGGTACTTGAGCCAAAGTATGACCTAGCTGAATCAAATCTTTTGGATTAGCCTTGCCAAAGGAAACACGACTGGCCAGGCGCTCAATATCGTAAACACCTTTTAGACTCTCGGTTAAGTCACTCCGCTCAAAGAAATTGTCCAAGAAAACTTGGATAATATTCTGACGCTCCATGATGGCGGCTTGATTCACTAAAGGACGATCAATCCAAGTTCGCAAGAGACGCATTCCCATAGCTGTCTTGGTTTCATCCAAGAGCCAGAAAAGTGAACCATGTTTCTTTCCCGTCCTAGCATTTTCCAGTAAATCCAAACTTGACTTGGTCGCAAAGGACATCTGCAAATAATCCTTAATCTCATAGTGCTGAGCTTTTTGTAAATGACTGAGCTCACGCATCTGAGTACGGTGCACATACTGGAGAAGTTTACCCGCCACACTGCTTTCCAAATCTGTCAAGCTAGTGTCAATCAAGTGGACATCATCGTAAACTTCTGTTTCCTTGGAGAGAAGCAGGTTGAGTTGCTTCACCAAAATCTGTTCATCAGTTTCAGGTAGATCATATCCAACCACTACTTCACGTGCCTTAAGGTTCTGAATTTCACTACAAACTGAACTAAAATCATCCAACTCTGTCGCAAAAAATTCACCCGTTGACACATCCATATAGGCCAGGCCGAATCGACTTCCAACCTTGTCAATGGCTACTAAGAAATTGTTGGCATTATCAGGTTTAGAGCTGTCAACCACTGTACCTGGCGTGATAACCTGAACGACCTCACGCTTAACCACGCCAACAGCCTGTTTAGGGTCCTCCATCTGCTCAGCAATGGCTACTTTGTAGCCCATCTCAACCAAGACATCAATATAGGCTTGAGCCGAATGATAAGGAACACCTGCCATAGGAATGGGATTATCTGCGTTCTTATTACGACTGGTTAGGCTAATTTCCAAAATTTGAGCAGCCTTAACGGCATCATCGTAAAATAATTCGTAAAAATCCCCCATCCGAAACAGCAAAAAAGCATCTGGATAATTTTCCTTGATATCCAAATACTGCTGCATTCCTGGAGATATTTTTTCCTTAGCCATGTCTTAACTCCTCGTTAATCTTTTCTTCGATAGACTTGGTTACATATTGAATCAAGTCACTGGCATCTTGCATCTTTTGACGGTAATCCTGAACAATGGGCAAATTTTCCAACTCATTCTGAATCAAATCTGCCTGCTCACCTGCCTCCTCATAGGCACGTTGTTTCTCAATTTTTTGAAAAAGCACCGCTTCTTGTTGATAGGCCTTCATCTGTCCAGCCAGATAACTAATCTGAGGGATCTGTCCAATAGCTTTCTCAGCCTCTTGAAAAGCAAGAACCGCCTCATGGTGTTTGAGGAGGTCGATTAACTCTTCTTTGGCTTTTTGGAAATCCTGATGAGGAGTCTTCATCAGTGAAACTCACTTTCCAATCTTTCAGCAACCACTGCGTCCTTACAGATTACCAATAGGGTATCTGCGCCAGCAACAGTTCCTAAAATTTCAGGATTGCCGTCACTATCAATCAAGTTAGCCAAAACATCTGCTTCCCCCAATTCTGTATGGAGAACCAGCATAAACTGAGCACGGGAAACTGATTTGACATAGTCCTTAACCGTAGGATCCAAACTTGAAAGCACATGCTCAGACAAACTATAGTAAAGTTTACCTTCCTCATCACGAAGCTTCAACAGGCCAATCTCACGCAAATCACGTGACAAGGTAGCCTGTGTAACCGTGATACCTTCCGCCTCTAGGCGTTGCTTAATTTCCTCTTGTGTCCCAATCTTATCTCTTGAAATCATCTGTTTAATAACAGCTTGACGATCTCTCTTCATTATCTTTCCTCTTTTTATGTATATTCCTTGCATATTATAACAGAATTTTTGTATTTTTTCATGAAATACTTCCTAATAGATGCTTTCTTGTCCCTACCCTATTAACTAAAATAATGGTAAAATAGTTATGAATGACAAGATTTGAAATGGAGTACCTATGAATACTAAAGAACTCATTGCAGCAGAAATTGCCAAAGTTGTTCCCGAATTGGAACAAGAAAACATTCAAAATCTGCTTGAAACCCCTAAAAATGCTGACATGGGAGACCTCGCCTTTCCTGCCTTCTCATTGGCTAAAGTCTTGCGCAAGGCCCCTCAAATGATTGCAGCAGACATCGCTGAAAAAATTGATGCTTCAAACTTTGAAAAAGTTGAAGCTGTTGGTCCTTACATCAACTTCTTCCTTGATAAATCAAAAATCTCAGCGGACGTTCTTGGACAAGTCATCGCTCAAGGCAGCCACTACGCTGACCAAAACATCGGTCACGGACGTAACATTGCCTTTGATATGTCTAGTCCTAACATCGCTAAACCTTTCTCTATCGGTCACTTGCGTTCAACAGTTATCGCTGACGCTCTTGCCAACATCGTAGCTAAACAAGGCTACAAACCAGTCCGCATCAACCACTTGGGTGACTGGGGTAAACAGTTTGGTATGCTGATTGTTGCCTATAAGAAATGGGGTAGCGAAGAAGCTGTCAAAGCCAACCCTATCAATGAACTCCTTCAACTTTATGTGCGTATCAATGCCGAAGCTGAAGAAGACCCTTCTGTAGACGAAGAAGCTCGTGAATGGTTCCGTAAATTGGAAGCTGGCGATGAGGAAGCAACTGCCCTCTGGCAATGGTTCCGTGACGAAAGCTTAGTAGAATTCAACCGTCTCTATGATGAACTTGGTGTTTCATTTGATAGCTACAACGGTGAAGCTTTCTACAATGATAAGATGGACGAAGTCGTTGACATCTTGACAGAAAAAGGACTTCTCCAAGAATCTCAAGGTGCCCAAGTGGTTAACCTTGAAAAATACGGTATCGAACACCCAGCCCTCATCAAAAAATCAGATGGTGCAACACTCTACATCACACGTGACTTGGCTGCTGCCCTCTACCGTAAACGTACTTACGACTTTGCCAAAGCCATCTATGTGGTTGGTAATGAACAATCTGCCCACTTCAAACAGTTGAAAGCTGTTCTTAAAGAAATGGGCTACGACTGGTCTGACGACATGACTCACGTTGCCTTTGGTCTAGTAACCAAGAACGGTAAGAAATTGTCAACTCGTAAGGGTAACGTTATCTTACTTGAGCCAACTATCGCTGAAGCTGTTAACCGTGCTCAAGCTCAAATCGAAGCTAAGAATCCAAACTTGCCTAACAAGGAAGCTGTTGCCCACGCTGTTGGTGTCGGAGCTATCAAGTTCTACGACCTTAAAACAGACCGCATGAATGGTTATGACTTCGACCTTGATGCCATGGTATCCTTCGAGGGGGAAACTGGACCTTACGTACAGTATGCTCACGCTCGTATCCAATCTATCTTGCGCAAGGCTGACTTCACGCCATCTGCAGATGCCACATACAGCCTAAACGACGTTGAAAGCTGGGAAATCATCAAACTCATCCAAGACTTCCCACGTATCATCAACCGTGCATCAGATAACTTTGAACCATCTATCGTTGCTAAATTTGCTATCAGCTTAGCTCAAGCCTTTAACAAATACTATGCGCACACACGTATCTTGGACGAAAGCCCAGAACGTGACAGTCGTTTGGCTCTTTGCTACGCAACAGCAACAGTCCTCAAAGAAGCCCTTCGCCTTCTCGGTGTTGAAGCTCCAGACGAGATGTAAGCCATATTTAAAACGCCTAAGGGCGTTTTTTTAGTGACCAAAAAAAGAACCCAACACATGGTGTTGAGCTCTTTTGGAGATTATGAAAAAGAAAAGTTCGTTGTTCTACAAAAAGTGTAAGCCAACGAGACTTACTGAACAGCGTTCAGTGAAAGTTATTTAGGAGACTTAAAGTATAACCTCCCTACCTTAAAGAAACCTTAAATCGCAGAAAAAAATCCCCAAAGGGATTTTCACAGCAGCCCAGAGACCACTGAAAAGATACGATTGTACAGGCTTTCCAACCTCTTCTTCCTAATCCTCCAAGGTGACCGCTTGTCCAATAGAATCTTTATATAACTATATTACCTTGTTTTGGAAGGGTTTTCAAGTATTTTCTTAAAATATCCTAATAAAACCTCAAAAATAAGAAAAAAGCCTAGATTTCTAGACTTTCTTCGGGGAGATTTGTTATGAAAAAATTATGTTTACCTCTAGCTCACAAAAGCTAGCTGCTTTATTAGGATGGTTATAATATATCTTAATAAGCTTAAAGGTAACTTAATAAATTATTATCTTGCATCACTTTTTAAAACGATAAGTAAAATAAGTAATAGTAAGCACCCATTAGGAATATCCATATCTAAAAACCAAGAGGGGGCTTTGATACTTCCAAGATCATTCATGATGCGGATAGTATTATAAGCAATGCTTACTATTAGGAGGCTAAGTTCCGGTAAATAGCTAAGTCGTCCTTTTAAGATTTCTAACTTCTCCTTCCTGACAGTTTTCTAGCGATGACTCTATTATAAGGCTGAAAAGGAATCAAAAATAGTGACATAAATGTCACCATCAAAAAAAGCAGGTCTAGCCTGCTTTTTGCTATTTTGTTTAGATTAATCACCCAAACCGATGCGTTCGAAGATCTCATCCACACGTTTAGTGTAGTAAACAGGGTTGAAGATTTCGTCGATTTCTTCTTGAGTGAGACGTGAAGTTACTTCTGGATCTGCTTCAAGAAGTGGTTTGAAGTCTACTTGATTATCCCATGATTGGGCAGTCTTTGGTTGAACAAGGTCGTAAGCTTGCTCACGCGTCATGCCTTTTTCAATCAAAGTAAGCATCGCACGTTGGCTGAAAATCAAACCAAATGTAGAGTTCATGTTGCGGATCATGTTTTCTGGGAAGACCGTCAAGTTCTTGACGATATTTCCAAAACGGTTAAGCATGTAGTCAATCAAGATGGTTGTATCTGGTGTGATGATACGCTCAGCTGATGAGTGAGAGATATCACGCTCATGCCAGAGTGACACATTTTCATAAGCTGTTACCATGTGACCACGGATAACACGCGCAAGACCTGTCATGTTTTCAGAACCGATTGGGTTACGTTTGTGAGGCATTGCTGAAGACCCTTTTTGACCTTTGGCAAAGAACTCTTCCACTTCACGTTGTTCAGATTTTTGCAGACCACGAATTTCAGTTGCCATACGCTCGATCGAAGTTGCGATGCTGGCAAGAACTGCAAAGTACTCAGCGTGAAGGTCACGAGGAAGGACCTGTGTAGAGATTTCTTGAGCACGAATACCCAATTTATCGCAGACGTATTTTTCAACGAATGGTGGGATGTTGGCAAAGTTACCAACCGCACCAGAAATCTTACCAGCTTCCACACCAGCAGCCGCATGCTCGAAACGCTCGATGTTACGTTTCATTTCGCTGTACCAAGTGGCCAATTTAAGACCAAAAGTTGTAGGCTCAGCGTGCACACCATGAGTACGACCCATCATGATCGTGAACTTGTGTTCTTTCGCTTTGTCAGCGATGATGTTAAGGAAGTTTTCAAGGTCCTTGCGGATGATATCGTTGGCTTGTTTGTAGAGATAACCATAGGCAGTATCTACCACGTCAGTAGAAGTCAAACCATAGTGAACCCACTTACGCTCTTCACCAAGCGTTTCAGAAACCGCACGTGTGAAGGCAACCACATCGTGACGAGTTTGCTGCTCGATTTCCAAAATACGGTCGATGTCAAAGTCCGCTTTTTCACGAATCAAAGCCACATCTTCCTTAGGGATTTCCCCCAACTCAGCCCATGCTTCATCAGCCAAGATTTCCACCTCAAGCCAAGCACGGTATTTATTTTCTTCAGTCCAAATGTTCGCCATTTCAGGGCGAGAGTAACGTTCGATCATAATTAAGATATTAAGGGCGTTAAGCGGACACAGTCAAAATAGGAGTTTAGACGAAGAAGCGTCAGCTTCTAGGAAAAACTGTCTTTTTGACCAAGTCCGTAGCCCGTATTCAGTTAAAGAATACGATGCCCTTGTTCCTTTCTTTTTTGTTTATTTAATTCTATCAAAGATTGGACGTTTGAGCTCAAATTAATGGGATCCTATGTCCACTTCTTTTTAGTTTTATATGCAATATTCTTTTGATATTTCACATCAGCTAAGCAACCGATGGAAATCTTATTCAAATTCTTCTTTCCCAATCCACACTGATGGATAGTGATCCAGTGTATTCAAATCAGTATCAATCGGCAAATCATAGATAGCTAAATAGTTTTCAGGATATTGAGCAATCAACTCTTCATACTTAGCTCTCACTTTTTCGTGATTGCTACTAGCATACAAGACTTCGACGACTGCTCCAGTCTTATCTTTTTCAACAAATGCATTAACGATGAGTTGAATCATAAAACCTCCTAAATCGAAATGCCCTTCATATTTACTTCCAGAATAGGCATCTTCACACCTAACTCCTGACCGGTCTGATAAACACTTTGACAACAGTAGAAGATGTCCTGTTTATCATTGTGCAAGGTCATAATTTTTCGGGTCAGCTCATTTTTCGCAAACATGACTTTCATGGCTTTTCCTGCAATCCAAGCGGGAATTTTGTATGGCAATAGTTCTGCTTTGTAAAGCTTCAAATTCACACCACGCGCTTCTACGACTTTCAAAGCTTCTCGAATGGCCTTGATAGCCAATGATAATTCCGACGAACTATTCATCAAGTTCAAAGCCAATTCTTCTGGGTTTTCCAGATTCCCTGAACGTGCAGCTGTCGAAGTAACACCTGCATTAATCGCCATATGAATCCAAATCCACTCGACCATATCATGAGGCACTTCCCACTTCAAATCTGCAGAAGTCAGTAAATCCGTCAAATCAGCATAGTTAGAAATGTGTGCTTTTTGCTCACCTTCTAGCATTAAATGGTCAAACAAGACGCCATCTAAATGGTTCTCCTGCATATGACCACCCGCTGTCGGAAAAGCCAGAATATAGTCGTAATCTCCTGCCCACTCTTGGACCTCTTTTCGAGTATTCCAGAAATTGCAGAAGAAAACGAGAGTGCCTTTGATATTATTTTTTCGCAAGGTTTCCACAGCTTCTTTGACAAACCCATGACGCACACTCAGAAAAATAAAATCATATTCCGAATCAGCTTCTGCCACACGAACCTCATAGGTGTCGTGTTTGTTCTCACCTTTGGAATGATAGCGGCCATCTAGCAGATCAACCGACAACTCCTTGGGAGCATTGTTTTTCTTACTATCTCTCAGTACGTGTTCCACTTGATGACCTGCTTTTTGAAAAGCATAGGCATAAGTAGTCCCGATCACTCCAAGTCCTAGAATCGCTATTTTCACTTAAAAATCAATCCCTTTCCCAAATTCCTCAACCTTATCTGGCTCATCACTAAACAAAGTCACATGACCCATTTTGCGGTTGTGCTTCGCTTCTAGTTTACCATACATGTGAAGGTGGGCGCTTGGATTTTCTGTGACATAACGCTCAGCTGCTTCGACGTGTTGGCCGAGGACGTTGAGCATGACAGCAGGTGCATGGAGGTGGATTGCTGGAAGTGGTACTCCGAGAACGCCCAAGATATGCGTGTCAAACTGTGAAAAGTCACAGGCTTCAATTGAGTAGTGGCCTGAATTGTGTGGGCGTGGTGCGATTTCGTTGACGATGATATCATCAGCTGTCGCAAACATTTCCACACAGAGGGTACCAGAGAGGTTAAGTTGCTCAGCAATCTTCACAGCCATAGCTTTAGCTTTCTCAGCTAGACTGTCAGAAATACGGGCAGGCACAATAGTTTTAGAGAGGATGTTGTTGCGATGGATATTTTCCTGAACTGGGAAAACCGTCACATCCTTGCCGTTACCAGACACGATGACCGAAATCTCGAGGTCGAAGTTGACGAACTCTTCCAAGACACACTCGGCTGAGTTAGCAAGGGCATTTGCCTCTTCCAAATCGTCGGCTGACGTGATGACTTTTTGACCGTGGCCATCGTAACCACCTGTCGCTGTCTTGAGGACGTATTTTTTAGAAAGGTCAATATCTTCCAAATCGAGACTAGATGTCACTACCTTGTAAGGGGCAACGGTTACTTTAGCCTTGTTTGAGAGGAAGTCTTTCTCAAAGATACGGTTTTGCGAAATGCGAAGCAGGTCTGTTCCTTGTGGGAGCTGTCCTTCTTTGATAACAGCGTCAAGGCCGTCAGCGTCGACATTTTCAAACTCATAAGTGAGAACATCACAGCGGTCCGCCAACTGGCGAAGGGCGTCTACGTCGTCGTAGGGTGCCACGATAACCTCAGACACACGAGAAGATGGACAATCTGCTGCAGGATCAAGGGTGATAACCTTGTGGCCCATGTAGATAGCTGAAATAGCCATCATCTGACCGAGCTGGCCACCACCGATGATACCAATGGTTTTAGTTGAGCTCATTTGTAGACTCCTCTGCGATTTTCCCTTGTTCTTCAGCAAAGTTAGCAAGCGCATCTGCAATGGCCTTGTCTTCTACTGAGAGGAGACGGAGGGCAAAGAGGGCAGCGTTAGTCGCACCAGCTTCACCGATAGCCATGGTTGCGACAGGTACACCACCCGGCATCTGAACGATAGAATAGAGCGAATCTACACCGCTAAGAGCACGTGATTTGACTGGCACACCGATGACTGGAAGGGTTGTTTTAGCAGCGACCATCCCTGGCAAGTGAGCAGCGCCACCTGCACCAGCGATGATGACCTTGATGCCACGACTACGTGCTTCTTCGGCATGTTTGAACATGAGGTCCGGTGTACGGTGTGCGGAAACAACTTTCTTTTCGTAAGCGACGCCGAAGTTGTCGAGAACTTCAGCAGCTTTTTGCATGGTTGCCCAGTCGGATTTTGAGCCCATGATGATGGAAATAATTGGTTTAGTCATAATTTTTCCTTTTCTTTTTTGATAATGGTCTTAGGTGGTGGGGACGGAAGCAAACCTTCGGTTTCATTCCTAAACTTTGAGCCTACGGTCTCAAAGTTTCCCCCGACCAGAACAGATCCTGTTCTGGTCTTTTCACCACGGCGACCATTATCTTAGTTTGGCTCGCTTTCGCTCGCCTTTTACGACCTACGGTCGCTGATTATTTGTTTGCTTTGCTACCGATATCCGTACGGTAGAAGAGGCCTTCTGTGTTTTGTTTGTTGAGTTCGTTGTAAATAATGTTTTGGCCGTCTTTGACGGTGTCTGCTGTGGTAACCAGCATATAAACGCGTCCACCATTTGAGAGGAGGTCTTGCCCGTTTTCAGCGAATTTCGCACCGGCATAGTAAGTGATGATGTCGCCTTCTGTCTTGGCTGGAAGTTTGACACCCTTCTCATAAGCCAGTGGGTAGCCGTTTGAGGCTACAACCACACCTAGTGTCACACCCTTATCCGTCCAAGTAATAGCTGGCTCTTTGCCATCCAAAATGTCAGTGATATTTTGCGTAAAATCAGAAGTCAAACGAGGCAAGATGATTTGCGTTTCAGGATCGCCAAAACGTGAGTTGAACTCGATGACTTTAGGGCCGTCAGCTGTCAAAATAAGACCAGCGTAAAGGACACCAGTGTAAGGACGACCTTCTTTAATCATACCTTCAAGGACTGGCTTGACAATAGTGTCAACCGCTGTGTCAACCACACTCTGTGGCAAGTGAGGAACCGGCGCATAGGCACCCATCCCACCAGTGTTAGGGCCCTTGTCCCCATCATAAGCACGTTTGTGGTCCTGAGCCGTTGGCATAATGTAGAATTTATCTCCATTGACAAAGGCAAAGAGAGAAAACTCTTCCCCGTCAAGAAATTCCTCGATGACCACTCGCGCACCTGAATCACCGAATTTATTGTCCAAAAGCATCTCGTGAGTAGCTTCGACGGCTTGCTCAACCGTCTCCGCAACGACGACACCTTTACCTAGGGCCAAGCCGTCTGCCTTGACGACGATTGGAGCGCCTTTTTCCTCGATGTAGGCCTTGGCTTCCTCGAAATCTGAAAATGTGCCATAGGCTGCTGTCGGAACGTCGTATTTGACCATGATTTCCTTAGCAAAATCCTTAGACCACTCCAGCTCAGCCGCAGCCTTGGTCGGACCAAAAGCCTTAAGACCAGCTGCATTGAAATCATCCACGATACCAGCTGCAAGGGCATCATCTGGACCGATAAAGGTCCAAGCAATATCGTTCGCCTTTGCGAAGTCAATCAGCTTAGAATGTTCGGAAATTCCGATATTGATCAAATCAAGACCGTCCAATGTCATCCCGTCATTACCAGGAGCTACGAAAACTTGCTCAACATCCTTAGACTCCAATAATTTCTTGGCAATCGCATGTTCACGACCACCAGAACCAACAACCAAAAGTTTCATTTGAAAGATACCTCAATATCAAATAAGACTAGGGGCAAATGCCCGTTAACGACAATCATTCGGAAAAATTAGCAATTTTCACGAATTATACATAACCATTATAACATATTTGTTCGGAGATATGGGTGTGTATCCAAATTTGGACATAAAAAAGGCGGCCACTTGGACCACCTCTTGGGAGATTATGAAAATGAAAAAAGTTATTTAGGATTAATGATAGTATATCCTGATCAGCTTAAGGGAGGCTTAAACGCAAAAATATCTTCATTTTCCTGAAAAACTGCGAATAGGTAGGTGGAGGTTAAAATGAAGAAAAAATTACTAAATTGTCTCTTACCGCTAGCTTGTCTAGCGACTGTTTCGGTTTCGTGCGGCAGCTCTGCTCAGGCGGCTGTCCTCGGAGATGACTACCCTTCCTCTTGGAAATATGGGGGCTTCGGCGTTGATCCTTGGACCATGTACTGGCGTCAGTGCACATCCTTTGCGGCCTATCGCCTCAGTAACACCAACGGTTTCACTCTACCTGTAGGTTATGGAAATGCCATCACTTGGGGCAGTATCGCACGTGCCAATGGTCACCGTGTTGACATGAATCCTGCTGTAGGGAGTATTGCCTGGTTCTCAGCTGGTGTCAATGGAGCTGGTCACATGGGGCATGTCGCTTGGGTTGCGGAAGTTCATGATGATCAGGTGACCATTGAAGAGTACAACTACGATGCGGGACAAGGGCCTGAGAAATACCATAAACGCAGTTTCCATAAGAGTCAAGTGTCTGGCTATATCCATTTTAAAGACATCGATTCAGGAGCTCAAAATGGAAATCCTACTAACCCTTCTATCAAAGTTGACGATACGGTCCGCTTCACAGGAACCTTCCGTGTCACATCAATCGTAGGAAGTAATATTACTAGCCAAGATTTAGCTGGAGGTACACCAACTAAACACAATATCGTTGACCCTGGACCCGTTCTTGAAGTTGATGGACAAGGCAATCCAACATCAGACCAGTACCTCAATCCTGGTGAGACTTTTACCATTCCAGGTAACTTCAAAGTGCTTGCCATTGACCCACCAAGCGATGGCGTCCTCGTCCAAATCGGCAATCGCAAGACTTGGGTAACTCAGTCTGTCCTTGAAAAGGTTTAAATCTATTGAACAATCGTGAGAACGGTTGTTTTTTTCATGTACTGAAATAAAAAAGACAGTAATCTCAGAATAGCTACTGTCTTATCTCATTTTTCACTTAAAGCCTTGATAGACTTGACAAATGTTAGAAAAGAGCCGTTCTTAGGTGGTTATTCCACAAACTATATAATGAATAGTGAATTTTAGGTACAAAAACTCTTAGGCAAATAGAGACGGTGCTATTTAAAACCAAGCGAAATGAAGTATTCAATAACTGTTTTAGCTCTATATAATTTATCTGGATTCATAATTATATAGATTATCTATCTTATTGAGTACATCCAATCTTTATAACAACTTAAGAAAACGCTTCACTTCACCCTTTTGTGTATTGGGTGAGAAAAAGATATACTCAATACCTTTGCTAGGCTTAGTAACAGAATAGTTTAAATAATAAAGACAACTATCATATGGAGAATAAATATCTCCTATGTTAGGATGATTATCATAAGTTATTATCCATTTTTTACTCTGCATATATTTGGCAATTGTTTTCGATAAACTTTCATGATTCTCATGCCCATAAAAATTTGTGTAAAGTCCTGGTCCCTTTTCATAATAAGGGGGATCAAAAAAAGTAAATGAATTTCTAGTATGGGATATGGATTTCTTAATGAATACCTCTGCATCCAGATTATATAATTTTATACGGTTTCTATAATGGGATATTCTAATAATCCTATCTATGATATCTTCTTTATTAAAACGGCAATCCATCTTATATTTCCCATTTTGTTCCTTCCCACCAATCACTCCCGCTTTAATAATCCCTGAACGATTTACTCTGTTGAGAAACAGCGTTGAAAAACCTAGCTCTAGCAAATCTTCAGTAATTAATTTATTCTTTTGGATTTCCTTTTGCCTATGCCATTCCTCAATACAGATACTTGTCTCCTTTATTTTCGAAACCAATTCATCTGTATAAAATAAGACTGAGTACCAAAATGCATAAATTGATTTATCATAATCATTTATCATGATTTTTTCCACAACATCATTTAAAAGTAATTTTATTGCAACACCTGCCCCACCTGCATATGGTTCAATATAGGTAGTACATTCATTTAAACAAATAAGCTCTTTGATATAATCATAAATTTTAGTTTTTCCTCCAGGGTAGCGTAATGGGGTTAACACTCTTTTATTCATGACTTACACTCTTCCATTCCTTAGGATTTATATCGTGAAATTCTGCAGTTTTTTTAAAAAGTTTAAACAGATTTTCATAAAATTCTGTTATTTCATTTTTATTTTCATCATTCCTAATCCAATAATACAAGACTTGATTCCAAAATTGTTGATAATCTTTAAAAAGACTTTTATTTAACTCCCTTTTTTTACCATGTGAATCGCTATTTTGTTTTGCTTGTTCTAGTTTTGATAGATTATCTTTATATTGCTTCAATATATTATCTCTAAAGTAAATTTTTGTATATCCTTGATTCAATAAGACTTTATTCTCCCAAAAATCATTGTATTCAGATTTCTCATACAATTTTTGTGAATAGGTGAATGCAACTTCTTCCGGAGATAAAGAACCTGGTAGGACAGTAATATTATCACTTAAATTAGTTTCCATATCACCATCTAGAATATTTATAGTTCGCAATGTAGATCTGCTCAACATTTTATCCTCGGCTAAATTTTTTATAGCACTACTAGATAATCTTGCATTAACTAAATGAAAATATCGTTCTATACTATCTTTATAAATTTCTTCATAATAACTCAGTAGCAATGATAAAAACAATCTTGCTTCATCATCCTCAGTAATTATGGGGATTTTATTTCCTATGTAAATTTCATCTTTCAATGATTGATTTAAATACATTTTTATTTTATATATATCTACATCCTCCATTGGTATAACATAGTCAATATTATCTAAAAGATATATTACCTTTGCCTTCTCCTTCAAACACTTCTCTATCATAGTTAAACTGTGAGAGGTACAAATAATTTGTATTTTGTACTTTTTCGAATATTCCAAACAGAGAGCCAGCAGTTTTATTTGGAAGGCAGGATGCAAGGTTGCATCAATTTCATCAATTAACAAAATACTCTCTACAACATTATTTGAATGTATCGATTCAAAATAATATTTTAACGAAACCAACGATAAAAGAATAATAAATAAATTGTCTTCACCAGCAGAAATTGTATTTGAATCAATTCCTTTCGTATCTGTTTTAAAATCTGCCCTATTTTTTATAACTCCCATCTCATTTAACTGTTCAAGCTCTATATTATAACCTGTAAATTTATTATAAAGTTCTCTCAATTCACTTTTTATTTCTATTGGGAGTTTCTGAGTAATGTTCTTAATAGACTCATCATCTGAAAATTCTCCAAAAGCAAATAATCTAAATAAACCTAGATAAATTACCGGCATCATCGGTAGTGCATCGTTCTTTCCAATCTTATATTCTGGTTTTATGGCAAATCTAGTATTATCCGAAGCATTGTGTCTCCTAAATTTTAACTCGTAATCATTATCGTAGGTACATTTGTATAGAGTCCCAGGAACTCCCGGAGCTGGATTATTATATTCTTCGTCACCTCTAGTCAAACCTTCAATTTTAGGATTCAGTATTCTATTAATTTTAGAAATTACTTTAATCGCTTGAGCATCCGTTACGATGTCAGAAGTAGTTTTTATTTTTTGATATGAATTACTAATTAGATGAAGAATTGATGATTTACACGTACCATTCGTACCAGCTATAATATTAACATGTTGAGAGAAATCTATTTGTATATTTTTCAATTTTCGATAAGCCACAAAATCCAGTTGTTTTACCATTTTTAAACTCGTTTCTTCTAAGGGTATATTTCTATTCTATCATAAATAATTAGTCAGAGTAAGAGTTAGAGTTAGACTTAATTAGGTATATTATCAATAAAAATCAATGCCCTGTTGCACTTCATTTTACAACAGGGCTTATCATTTAATTCTACAAATTTACTAAAAACCTTATTATTTTCTTTTTAGAATTAGAAAAAATTAGCAGTCTTGTAGTAGAGATGGTTACAATCAATTAGTTCTTCCATTTTGGGATAGTGAGTTATACATTGCAAAATATTATAAACCCTCTCTATCCTATATTTCTTATAATCCGATGATTTCATTTTTTTAAGTCGTTCTATATTATAGAAAAATTCCATCATTTCAGATGGAATTTCAGAATGAAGACAAATATCGTTTTTAATGTTTGTCTTTTTTATATTCTTACCTAACTCTCCCATACTCCAATAATATTGAGGTATTTGGGTAAAATAACAGGTCTTTCCTGCTATCATTTTTACCAATTTTTGATATTTAGACATTCTAAAGTAAGCCCCACCTTATCTTCCATTTTGGACTTTCCTTTTTCTCTGGTATAACGCAAGTTATGATATTCTTTAGCTGTTCCGAATAACCGTTCTATCGTTTCTTTGTGGTGTTGGCGACTTTCTGTACAAATCGCTAACAAGGGACAGGTCTTACAAATTTTGGGATTGCTTTTATATTCTCTATAACCTTCACGTGTCGTTGTACGGTAAGTTAATACCTGGTTCTCTGGACAAAGATAGCAGTCAAAATGTTCGTCATGGACAAAGTCTTTAGGACGTAGAAAGCCTCTCTTACCTCTTGGTCTAGTGTAAGGAAATACTGGCGTAATCCCTTTTTCCAAAAGAAACTTGGCAATACTAGGTATTTTGTAGCCTGAATCCGCAATAATGAATTCAGGGAAGAAGGGTTCTAACTTGGCAAAAAGAGCAGGGAAGGCCTGACTATCATGGATGTTACCTGCTTCAACTGTATAAGCCAAGGCCCAACCATGTTTATCACAAGCTACCTGAGCATTATAAGCGAAGACTTCCTTGTGCTCTCCCTTGTGAAACCAACCACTGTCTGGATCTGTCGTTGATTGTTTCTTAGGTTTAGCCTCACCTTTTTTGGCGGGCTTTAAGAACTTTTTTGCGTGTTTTCTCCTATCTAAATTAATCTCAATTTCCAGTTGTTCACTCATGAATTTAGCTTTTTGATCAATAACAACAGTTTTGTACTTATGATTATTAGCAGCTACCTTGATATGTGTCCCATCGATGAAGATTTCTGAGGAATCAATGAGCCCCGCCTCCAAAACGTGATGAAGCACATGACTAAAAATGTGTGCTAATAATTCTTTATTTTGAAAGCGTCGGCTATAGTTCTTACCGTAAGTTGTAAAATGTGGTACCTTATCATCCAGAGATAAGCCAAGAAACCATCGGTAAGCCGTATTCACCTCAATATCTTTAATGGTTTGGCGCATAGAACGAATGCCATAAAAACATTGAATCAACGGAATCTTAACTAACAAGACAGGGTCTAAACTAGGACGACCATTATCGGAGGAATAACTATCCTCGACAAGATCATAAATAAAAGAAAAATCAATCGTTTCCTCGACTTTTCTTAGAAAATGGTCTTTAGGCACAAGTTCATCAAGCGTATAGAATCCTACTTGACGTCGATTGTACTCAGGGTTTTCTTTGTGAAACATAGAAGCACCTCATCAAATACCTTTTTCTTTTATTATACTCCTTCAAAGCAAGAAAAGTCCCCAGAAGTATAACTTCTGAGGACTTTGTCTTCCATCTGAAATTCCGTCATTTCAGATGGAATTTTTTATTTCTTAATGTCTAAAATGTCTTACGCCTGTAAAGATCATTGTCAAACCATGTTTATCAGCCGCTTCGATTGACTCTTGGTCACGTACTGATCCACCCGGTTGGATGATAGCTTTAATACCTGCTTTAGCGATTTCTTCCACGTTATCTGCAAATGGGAAGAAGGCATCTGAAGCAAGAACAGCACCATCAAGACGGTCTTTAGCTTGCTCAATGGCGATACGGACTGAAGCCACACGGTTAGTTTGACCAGGACCAACACCAAGTGTCATGTGGTCGTTAGTCACGATAATACCATTTGATTTGACATACTTGATCGCTTTCCAAGCAAACTCCAGAGCTGTCGCTTCTGTATCAGTTGGTTGGCGCTTGGTCACAACTTGCCAGTCAGCGGGACTTTCTTTAACAACGTCTTGGTTTTGAACGAGAAGTCCACCGACAACACCAGTGTATTCTGCTTCCACTTCGCTAGCATCTTGAGCGTCAAATGGCAACTCAAGGATACGCAAGTTTTTCTTCTTGGTAGTCAAGATTTCAAGTGCTTCGTCTGTGTAGCTTGGTGCAATGATGATTTCAAGGAAGACACCGTGCATTTTCTTAGCCGTCGCAGCGTCAACTTCACGGTTGAGAACGACGATACCACCGAAGATTGACACTGGGTCAGCTTCATAAGCGTAGTCCCAAGCTGTTTCAATGTCATCAGCTTGACCGATACCACATGGGTTCATGTGTTTGAGAGCCACAACTGTTGGACGGTCTTTGAAATCACGGATGATACGGATAGCAGCATCAGCATCACGGATATTATTGAATGACAATTCTTTACCGTTAAGCTGTTTAGCTGATGCAATTGAGTAAGCCGTTGACAAACCTTTTTGGTAGAAGTCTGCGTCTTGTTGAGGGTTTTCACCGTAACGCATAGGTTGCTTGAGGTCATAAGTCAAAGTGAGTTTTTCAGGTTTTGTTTCACCCACTTGAGCTGTGAAGTATTCTGCAATCAAAGCGTCGTATGAAGCTGTGTGACGGTATACTTTCGCTGCCAAACGTTGGCGAGTTTCGTAACTTGTTTCGCCGTTTGCTGACAATTCGTCAAGAACAACAGCATAATCAGCAGGATCTACCACAACTGTTACGCTAGCATGGTTTTTAGCTGCTGAACGAAGCATTGATGGCCCACCGATATCAATGTTTTCAACTGCGTCAGCGTAAGTCACGTCTGGTTTGAGAATGGTTTCCTTGAATGGATAAAGGTTTACCACAACAAGATCAATCAATTCGATATTATTGTCCTTAGCCGCTTGAAGGTGGCTATCAAGGTCACGACGAGCGAGGAGACCACCGTGGATATTTGGGTGAAGGGTCTTAACACGTCCGTCCATCATTTCTGGGAAACCAGTCACATCGTCAATGGCAATAGTGCCTACCCCAGCATTGTCAAGGGCAACTTTGGTACCACCTGTTGAGATGATATCCCAACCTAATTTTTTGAGTTCTTGGGCAAATTCAACGATGCCCGCTTTGTCTGAGACTGAAATAAGTGCTCGTTTAGTCATTTTCTTTCTTTTCCTTTTTTAAAAAAGTTCTTTATCTGCTACAGTCGAAAATTTTCTTTCAGCTCTAGCACTTCCTTATTTTCGTGCAACTCCCAAACTATCCAAGACTTCTGGATAGAGCTTATACTCTGCTTCGTGGATGCGAGTTTCGAAAGTATCAAGGGTATCAACTTCAAGGCGTGGCACACGGACTTGTTTGATGACCTTTCCGGTATCAACGCCAGAATCCACCCAGTGAATAGTTACACCAGACTGGTCAACACCTGCATTCCAAGCATCCTCAATACCATGAGCCCCCGGAAATTCAGGGAGATAAGCCGGGTGAATATTGATAATACGGCCTTCGTAAGCTGCTAGCAAGGTTGGGCCGACGATTTTCATATAACCCGCCAAACAAACCAAATCAATCTGGTGATCATCCAAGAGTTTGACGATAGCTTCTTCATAAGCCGCTTTATTGTCAAATTCCTTGAGTTCAAAGGCATGGCTAACCACATTAAGATTCTTGGCACGTTCCAAGACATAGGCATCACGGTGATCTGAAAAGATAAATTCTACTGGAAATTGTTCTGCAATCACCTGGAAGTTTGAGCCGTTGCCAGAGGCAAATACAGCAATCCTTTTAGCCATTATTTAATCACCACACTTGCGCCATCTTTCTTCACAATACGACCGATTTCATAAACAGGTTCGTCAAGAAGTTCTTTGACACGTTCAACATTTTCTGGTTTAACCGCAAGCATGAGACCAATACCCATGTTGAAGATTTCAAACATTTCTTCATGTTTGATTTCACCATATTTTTCAAGAGCTTTGAAAATTGGAAGGACTGGCACTTTGCTTTCGTCAATTTCAGCAGCCAAGTCATCTGAGAACATACGTGGCACATTTTCGATGAAACCACCACCTGTGATGTGGGCAATTCCATTCACCAATTCTTCTTTGATGAGTGGCAAAGCCGCTTTGACGTAGATACGAGTTGGTTCAAGAAGAACGTCTTTAAGTTTTTTGCCTTCAAGTTCTGGGAGAACTTCTTCACCTGTGTAATCAGCAAAGACACGACGCACGAGTGAGTAACCGTTTGAGTGGATACCACTTGAAGCAAGTCCAAGAAGCACGTCACCTTCAGCCACTTTTGAACCGTCAATGATTTGAGATTTTTCTGCGATACCTACCGCGAAACCTGCTAAATCATAGTCGTCTTCACCATACATACCAGGCATTTCAGCAGTTTCACCACCAATGAGAGCTGCACCAGCTTGCACACAACCTTCAGCAACACCAGCAACGACTTGTTCCAATTTAGCTGGTTCATTTTTACCAGTTGCTACGTAGTCAAGGAAGTAAAGGGGCTCAGCACCTGCAGCGATGATATCGTTAACACACATAGCGACACAGTCTTGACCGATAGTATCGTGTTTGTCGTACTTAATAGCAAGCATGAGTTTAGTACCGACACCATCTGTACCTGAGATCAAAACTGGCTCTTTGACACCCGTTTTTGAAAGGTCGAACATACCACCAAAGCCACCGAGAGCTCCCATGACACCTGCACGCTCTGTGCGGGCAACATGTTTTTTGATACGTTCAACAACTTCATAACCTGCTTCAACGTCCACACCCGATTGGGCATAAGCATTTTTATTTGTCATTTGTTTATTCCTTTTCTTTTTTTCGAGAAAAATACTAGTCAGGTCTCCAGCTTTGGCTCCATAGGGCAAAGCGTCTACTGACAAATGCTTTAGCTTTTAGTCAGTAGTTAGACGTGGAGCGTAAGCATTTTTAGACATAATTTTTTACTCTTTTTTCCTTCTAGACTACTCTTAATAGAAAGAAGTGTGTTCTTTCAAACTTTCCAAATAGCGTTCTTCGTAGTCATACAATGGTGTTGGATATTTACCATCAAAGTAAGCCACACAAAGGCCACCGTTCGGTGCATCTGTGTCAATTCCAATAGAATCAATCAAGCCATCAATAGACAAGTAAGTCAAGCTATCCGCACCAATGATTTCGCGTGTTTCCTCAACTGTATGATTGGCCGCAATCAATTCCTTACGTGTTTGAATATCGATACCGTAGAAACATGGATAGGCAAGGGCTGGACTACCGATTGCTACGTGAACCTCTGTTGCTCCTGCTTCTTTTAGCAAATTAACGATACGACGTGAGGTTGTCCCACGTACAATAGAGTCGTCAATCATAACCACACGTTTGCCTTTAACAACACCTGATACGGCAGAGAGCTTCATACGAACCCCTTGCTCACGCAATTCTTGTGTTGGTTGGATAAAGGTACGTTGAGTGTATTGGTTTTTAATCAAGCCCATTTCATTTGGCAAGCCTGATTCTTCTGCAAATCCCATGGCTGCGCTAAGTGATGAATTAGGCACACCAACTACAATATCTGCTTCATGTTTGAATTCACGTGCCAATTGAGCACCCATACGTTTACGAGCTGTATGGACATTGACCCCTTGGATATTTGAATCAGGACGGGCAAAGTAAATATACTCCATTGAGCAAACAGCCAATTGGGTGTCCGTTGTATAGTTATCGTAAGTAATGCCATTATCATCGATGATAACAACCTCACCTGGATTCACATCGCGAATCCACTCTGCTCCAACCACTTCAAAGGCACAGGTTTCAGATGAAACCACAATAGCTCCATTGGCCATCTTACCAATAGAAAGGGGACGGAAACCATTTGGATCCAAGGCTGCAATGAGCTTGTCCTCAAGCATGAGGAGGTAAGCAAATCCACCTTTAACAGTGTTCAAGGCTTCTTTCACCTTACCCATGAAGGACGGGTTATGGCTACGACGAATCAAGTGGGCCAAAATTTCTGAGTCAGAAGTCGAGTTAAAGATTGCACCATTTTTTTCCAACTCACGTCTAAGTGACTCTGCATTAGTCAAGTTCCCGTTGTGGGCAAGTCCAAACTGATTGTCATAAAACTTAAACAAGAAAGGTTGAATATTGTCTACAGAAGCTTCACCAGCAGTCGCATAACGAACATGACCGATAGCAGCTGTTCCAGTTAGCTTGTCCAAGTTGGCTGGATCACGAAAAACTTCTGAGAGAAGCCCCATATCACGATGACGCTTCAATTGACCCGCATCATTTGAGAGAATTCCTGCTCCCTCTTGACCACGGTGTTGGAGACTGTGAAGTCCGAAATAAGTTAATTTGGCAGCATCTGGGTGACCCCAGATACCAAAAACACCACATTCTTCATTAAGAGATTTAACTTCGTATGTCATTTTTTATACCTTTTATTTTTGATATTTTCCTTATGCAAGGCGAACGAAAAACTGTTTCTAGCCTCTCATTTCACTAATTGGAACTCAAGTTTTCAAGCTCTTTAGAACTACTGCTACATTGAAAAATATCATTACTGAGTGCACTTGTCACTCTATTATTTTCCAGTAAAGTATTTAACCGCTGACGCAAAGAGGTGTTGGTCTTTATTTCCTGGAATATTTTGGAAAAGACCGTCTTCGAAACGTTCTGAGTGACCCATCTTACCAATAATTTGACCGTTCTTACTTATGATACCTTCGATAGCATTCACAGATCCGTTAGGATTGTATTTAGAATCCATGCTTGGTTTACCTTCGAAGTCAACATATTGGGTAAAGATTTGACCATTGTCACGAAGCTCTGCAAATTCCTCAGCTGTCACGACAAATTTACCTTCACCATGTGATACTGGGATGGCATGGATGTCACCAACTTCTACTCCAGCAAGCCATGGTGAGTTCGTGTTGGCAATACGTGTTTCAACCATCTTAGCCACGTGTTGATTGGCATCATTGTAGAAGAGGGTTGGACTGGTACTGCTTGCATCTTCAAAGTTACCATATGGAAGAAGACCTGATTTGACAAGAGCTTGGAATCCGTTACAGATACCGATAATCAAACCACCACGTTCGATGAAGCTATCGATGGCTGCACGTACTTTTTCATTGAGCAAGATGTTAACGATAAATTTAGCTGATCCGTCTGGTTCATCGGCTGCTGAGAAGCCTCCTGCAAAGAAGATAATGTTAGCTTTTTCGATATTGTCAACCATGGTGTCAACAGACTTGACAATAGCCTCTTCGTTAAGTGTTACAAATGGTACCAAGTTGACTTTTGCACCTTCTTTTTCAAAGGCCTTAGCTGAATCGTACTCAGAGTTAGTACCTGGGAATACTGGGATGTAAACCACTGGTGTCTCAACTGTTTCTTTAGCTTTGATAACAGCATCTGATGCCACAGCAGGTACTTCTTCCAACTCAGTTGCTTGTGCAAATTCCGTTGGGTAAACCTCTTCCAATTTACCTTGGAAGGCACTGTCAAGTTTGTGTCCATCAAGCGTTACATCATTGACAGTAAGTGTAAAGTCAGCTACTGTTTGTCCAATCTTGGCAACCCCTGAAATCTCTTCCGGAGATGTGAAGACGAATCCACCCAATTGAGCTGTCAAGGCAGTCTCAAGATTTTCAAGGGTTACAGTGGCACCAATATGGTTACCAAATGTTGCAAGAGCAAGCGCTTCAAGGACACCACCATATTTGACAGCTGATGCAGATGTGACTTTATGATCGGCTTGGATGGCTTCAAACTTAGCAAAGTTAGACTTGATAAGATCGAAGTCAATTTCTTGTGCCAAAGCTTGACCTGGGATATAGTAAATATTTTCACCAGCAGCTTTAAATTCTGGAGAAAGGACCTTACGACTATCTGCAGTTGTGACACCAAAAGCAACCAAGGTTGGTGGTACTGTCAATTCTTCAAAGGTACCAGACATAGAGTCTTTACCACCGATAGATGGCAAACCGAGTTGAATCTGCGCTTCAATTGATCCAAGAAGAGCTGATACTGGTTGACCAAAACGCTCTGCTTGTTTATCCATACGCTCGAAGTATTCTTGATAAGAGAAACGAGCCTTAGACCAGTTTGCACCAGCAGCAACCAAACGAGCGGTTGCTTCGATGACCGCATAAGCAGCACCATGATATGGAGACCATTCTGCTACATAAGGGTTGAACCCTTGCGCCATAACAGAAGCAGTTGTTGTCACACCATGTTGGACTGGCAATTTCTGTACAGAAGCTTCAGTTGGTGTGATTTGGTAACGACCACCAAGTGGGTGATTGACTGTTGAACGACCAACTGAGCTATCAAAGATGGTTTGCAAGCCTTTTTGACTGGCATGGTTAAGGTCAGCCAAGACTGCAAGCGTATCTGTTTCAAGGGTTTCGGCAGATGTTTGGCGTTCTTCTGGAAGCTTGACATCCTTGTCAACTACCTTAGCATCCACAACTACACGTACACCGTTTGTATCAAGGAAACGACGTTCCAAATCAACGATGGTTTCGCCATTCCAGTGCATAACAAGATTTGTTTTTTCAGTCACTGTCGCAACGATAACCGCGTCAATATTTTCTTTGTTACATTCTGCAATGAAGGCATCTACATCTTCTGGACGAACTACCACAGCCATACGCTCTTGAGATTCAGAGATGGCAATTTCGGTACCGTTCAATCCTTGATATTTCAATGGTACTTTGTCTAGATCAATTTCAAGACCATCTGCCAATTCACCGATCGCTACGCAGACGCCACCAGCACCAAAGTCATTTGATTTCTTGATAAGACGTGTCACTTCCCCATTACGGAAAAGACGTTGGATCTTACGTTCTTCGATGGCATTCCCTTTTTGAACCTCAGCACCAGCTGTTTCAACAGATTCAACCGTTTGAACTTTAGATGAACCTGTCGCACCACCGACACCATCACGTCCAGTCTTACCACCGAGCAAGATAATCACATCACCTGCTTCAGGTTTTTCACGGACAACATTTTCCTTAGGAGCCGCACCGACCACGGCACCTAGCTCCATACGCTTAGCAACAAAACCTGGGTGGAAGTATTCACGAACATAGGTTGTTGCAAGACCAATTTGGTTACCGTATGAAGAATAACCGTGAGCTGCTGTTTTAGAAATCACTTGTTGTGGTAATTTACCAGCACGAGTTTCAGCAATTGGTGTTGTAATATCACCAGCACCTGAGATACGCATGGCTTGGTAAACATATGAACGACCTGACAATGGGTCACGAATGGCCCCACCGATACAAGTAGCAGCCCCACCAAATGGTTCGATCTCCGTTGGGTGGTTGTGGGTTTCGTTCTTGAACATGAGAAGCCATGGCTCTTTCACACCATTGACATCCACTTCAATTTCAACTGAGCAGGCATTGATTTCATCAGACACTTCCATGTCGTCCAAACGACCATTGGCACGCTCATAACGACCAAAAATAGTCGCCATATCCATCAAGGTTTGAGGTTTTTCGGTACGTCCCAACTCATCACGCATGGCAATATACTTGTCATAAGTCGCTTGCAATTGTTTTTCAAATTTAGAAGCAGAGAAGTCGATGTTTTTCAACTCAGTCTCGAAAGTTGTGTGACGACAGTGGTCAGACCAGTAAGTATCCAACACCTTAAGCTCAGTCTCAGTTGGCACACGACCAATAGACTTGAAGTAATCTTGAATGAATAGAAGGTCATCCACTTCCATTGCCAATCCTTGCTCTGCCTTATACTTAGCAAAATCTTCTGCCGTATAAGTTTCAAAGAAATCCAAACTTGGAATGGTCTTGTCAGACTCAGAGAAATCCTGTTTAGCAATGCCAACAGTGATGTCTTTGAAACGAGAATCCACTGGGTTCAAGAGGTAGTTTTTGACAGCTTCCAACTCATTCGCATCAATATCCTTGTTAACCAAGTAAAGTTGCGCTGTGTTCACCGTTACATCATTTGAACTACCAAGCAAAAGCAAAGCTTCCTGTGAAGATGCCGCACGTTGGTCAAATTGACCAGGCAAACTTTCGATAGCAAAGAAAGCATACTTCTCAAGATCAGCCTTAACCGCAGCTTCATCCAAAACAGTATCGGTCACTTGCTCAGAGAAGATGTGTTTTTCCGCACGCGCAAACAAGTCCTCTGCCAAATTAAAGACATCGTAAACTTGAACAATACGAAGATCATTCAAAGTTTTCAACTGAAGATTATGCTTTAATTCTTTTACTAAAGAGTGAGATTTCACACGAAAATCAGCTTTTTTCTCAACGAAAATACGTTTATCCATTTTATTTCCTTTATCTATTTCTACTTAAAGATTGTAGTGAAGACCAAGTATTCTATTTGTAAAAGGCTACTTCAATCCTTGTAATTTTTCCAATACAACTTCATAAACATCTGTCAAGCTACCAAGATCACGACGGAAGACATCCTTGTCCATATGGTGCCCCTCAGCATCCCAAAGGCGGCAGTTATCTGGTGAAAATTCATCTGCCAAGATAATTTTGCCATCCTTATCAAAACCGAATTCCAATTTGAAGTCAATCAAACGAAGACCAATTTGTGCAAACCAATCTTTCAGCAATTCATTGATACGACGCGTTTCTTCCTTGATATAAGCAATTTGTTCATCATTGGCAATATCCAAGAACTTCACATGCTCATCATTGATGAATGGATCATCCAAATCATCGTTCTTATAGTAAAATTCAACGATAGGAGTTTTCAAGTCCAAACCTTCTTCCACGCCAAAACGTTTAGAAAAAGAACCCGCAGTCACGTTACGAAGAACAACCTCCAAAGGAATGATTTTCACTTTCTTGTTGAGTTGTTCTGTGTCAGAAATACGTTCGATAAAGTGAGTAGCTACACCCGCAGCATTCAATTTTTCAAAAATAAGAGACGAAATCTGATTATTTAGCACACCCTTTCCCTTAATAGTCTCCTTACGAGCACCATTAAGCATAGTTGCTTGGTCCTTATAGACCGACTTAATCACATTTTCGTCTTCTGTACTATAAATATCTTTAGCTTTACCAGTATAAATTAGTTGGTTTGACATGGTATTGTTCGCCTTTCAAGTTTATTCTTCCTAATTATACCACACCAGAATCCAAAAACCAATATATAGCAAACTTTATTACTTTAGTAAAAAAACAACGTTCGTCTTTTGATTCTTTTTTAGAGTTTCCTAATAAAAAATGTATAGAAAAAAGGAGTGTGACAGAACTAAATCCATATAACATTTAGTTTCTTGCCTCACTCCCACAAAATAACAATCGTATAGTACACAACTATTATCTATCTCTAGCTTTCTTATTCTTTATTCAATTCCTCAGACAAATAGTTCAACAAATCAGCTACCTTAACCATATGGTCAATAGTATCATCGGAAATCTCAAGAGCAAACTCATCCTCCAAATTAATAATGAATTCCATAAGCTCTATTGAATCTACACCCAAGTCATCTAATTTGGTGGCTTCGGTTAAAACAATGTCCTCTTTACCCATCTGCTCTTGAATAACGAGCTGCATTTTCTGAAGAATTTCTACTCTACTCATCAGTTAGCCTCCTCTTTCGGACTAAAGGCTTCAACTAGCTGCTCAACAACCTTAGTATCAAGCATCGTACGAACCTGCTTAATGGTGTAGTAAACTGCCTTAGCATCACTAGATCCATGACATTTTACTACGGGAGCTTTAAGACCAAAGAGAACCGCACCTCCGGCGCTAGAGTAATCCATAGTCTCTTTCATACCTTTTAGACTATCCTTCAATAGGAAGGCACCTAACTTAGCTTTAAGACCACCATTCATGATAGCTGACTTAAGAGTCTTCATGGCACCAAGTCCCGTTCCTTCAATTGCCTTAAGAACTGCATTTCCTGTGAAACCATCAGCGACTACTACATCAGCAGCTCCTGACATAATTTCACGCGCCTCAACATTACCAACAAAGTTAATACTTGGCTCCTTAGATAGGAGTTCAAAAGCCTCCTTACGAAGACTATCCCCCTTTGTTTCCTCAGTCCCATTATTAAGGAGACCTACACGAGGGTTGGCAATGCCACGCACATTTTTAGCATAGAAAGAGCCTAAAATAGCATATTGATGCAAATGACTAGCTGTATTTTCCGCATTTGCACCTAAATCAAGCATATCAAAGGGTTGACCAGTAAAACTTGGCATTGTTGACATAAGACCTGGACGCTCAACTCCCTTAATACGTCCGACCACGAAGAGACCTGCGGCAAGAAGGGCACCTGTATTTCCCGCAGAAATCACGGCACCTGCTTTTTTCTCCTTAACAGCTTGTGCACCTAAGACCATTGAAGCTTTTTTCTTCTTGCGAATAGCTTTAGCTGGCTCATCATCCGAATTTATCTTTTCATCAGTATGCACAATGCTCACACGTTCATTCGCTGTCAAATAAGTCTTGATTTTAGCTTCATCACCATAAAGCTGGATTTCAATATCTTTGAAATCTGCTATAGCTTGGTTGACTCCCTCTACAATTGCTTGTGGCGCATTATCGCCACCCATAGCATCTACTGCAATTACATGCATAGCATTCTCCCTCTCGTCCTCTGCCATAAAAAACAAACTCAGATTTCTTTCAATAAAATATTAGGTAACTAAAATAGACTAGTTCACTGTTTCTAGCAGAGTCTTTCAGCTTATTATCTTATTATTATAGCACGAACTGACCTGCATTTTAACCCCTGAGACTGAAAACCATTACTTTCCTGTTTCACGTGAAACAAAAAGAAGATAATGTCTAGTCAGCACTATCTTCTTTATTCATAATATGGCCCCAAGAATTTAGATTATCAATAAACTTCTTACTTTTAAGATGTATTCCAACATAATTATCATAGAGGTCATCGATAAAATATCGTAGCTTTCGTTTCATGTCATCCTTAACAGATATGCTTCTCAATTCTTCAAAGGAAAGCCCCTGAAAACAATCTAAAAGATAAGGCACATTAGGGTCCAAGTGACTACGCCTTTCATCCTCTGCATAGTGATTTGGACAAAGTAGCCCCGAGAACTTAAACGAGAAATCAAAAGGAAGTCCTACACGATGACAAAAGACACACTCGTGAAAATTCAAGCGTACGCCGAAACGGTCTAAAACCTGAATCTCAAAGATATTAGTCAATATTTCATAATCCAAGCCTTCTTCCATTAATTCAAGCGTCTTCTCCAAGAATACAAATAATTGCGCATCTGTCACACCATCAGCAATAGTAGCATCTGTCAATGCAGCCAAATAAGTCGCATAAGACAGCTTGAAAATATCGCTTGTAATTTCCTTGAAGGATTGTGCCTGGCTATAATCTTCTATGAAAGATAGACCTTCATCATTTACAGTCATCATGAATTCAGCGATGGTCAAAGGTTGAATGACAGCACTTAATTTACCTGCCCCACCACCTCTAACAAAAAACATCCGTTTACCAGCTTGCTCGGTAAAAATTTTAACTAGTTTATCATTCTCACGATAATTACGATTGAAGAGGACAAGCCCTCTACTCTCAAGCTTCTGCATGTTCTTCCATAAACTCTTTCAAACGAGTCATAGCTGTTTCAATAGTATCCATGCTAGCCGCATACGACAAGCGAACAAAGCCTTCGCCATACTTCCCAAAAGCGACCCCTGGGATAATCGCAATAGCTTTTTCACGAGCAAAGTCTTGGCAGAACTTAAAGGAGTCTTGAGTATACCCTTCTGGAATCTTAGCAAAGATGTAGAAAGCACCATCAGGTTTAATAATTCTGAAACCAAGTTCAGTCATTTTTTCAAGAATATAATCGCGACGCTTCAAGTACTCAACTTTCATTGGTTGGGCATCATCCTTACCAGCAGATAAGGCTTCAATAGCTGCAAATTGTGCCATTGTTGCTGCAGCTGTTACCAAATATTGGTGACTCTTAATCAACTGAGCCGTCAAGACTGCAGGTGCGAAAATCAAACCAATACGCCACCCTGTCATCGCATGAGATTTAGACAAACCATTAATCAAAATCGTTTGTTCCGGTAAATACTCAGCAATAGATACATGGTGATCCACATAAGTTAGTTCAGAGTAAACTTCATCACTAACAACAAAAATATCGTATTTTTTCAGAACTTCAGCCAGATCTTTAATCTGTTGACGTGAGTAGGTCACACCGGTTGGGTTGGTTGGGTAGTTAAGCAAAACGGCTTTAAGCTTATCTCCCTGCTCCAAAATTGCCTTTTCTAACATCTCCGGAGTCAAAACAAAATCATTAGCTGTTGTATCAATTTCGACAATTTCAGCACCAACTAGATTTGCAATCGGCTCATATCCAGGATAGGCTGGTGCAGGTAAAAGAATCGTATCTCCTGGCTCCAAAATAGCAGTCAATGTTGCAGAAAGGGCTTCTGTAGCTCCAATAGTCACCAAAATTTCATTATCTGGGTTATAAGTAAGATTGTATTTTTCCTTAACAAACTCCGCAGCTGCCTGACGTAAGGCAGGAAGCCCTGCCATACCTGTATAGTGCGACTGGTTAGCATCGATAGCAGCTTTAGCAGCCTCTTTTACATGATCTGGAGTTGTAAAATCAGGTTCACCAAGTGTCAACTTTTTGATCCCTGGTACATCTGAAATTGATTGGTCAAACTGACGAATCATTGAAACTTCAATCTTATCTAAATTTTTATTAAAACGTTGTGTTAAATCCATCACGGTCACCTCTTTGCAATTATGCCTTACATTATATCAAAAACTCAAACGCATTTAAACACCAAAAAAGCTAGCCTAGGCTAGCTTTAGTCTATTTATGGCCCATTTCAAACAAAGGTGACAATGGACGTTTTTCATGAATACGAATAATTGCCTCTGAAATCAAATCAGCAATTGAAATTTGTTCAATTTTATCAATCAAACGTTCTTCTGGAAGATAAATCGTGTCCAATACGACAAGCTTCTCAATAGCAGATTTTTGAATATTATCAAGTGCTGGACCTGACAATACAGGATGAGTACATGAAGCATAAACATGAGTTGCACCAGCTTCAGCAAGCGCATCCGCCGCATGACAGATTGTACCCGCAGTATCAATCATATCATCAATCAAGATACATGTTTTACCTTCAACGTTACCAATAATATTCATAACCTCAGAAGTGTTCATTTTATCAACACTACGACGCTTATCAATGATTGCAATTGGTGTTTTCAAACATTGAGCAAGTTTTCGTGCACGAGTCACACCACCATGGTCTGGAGAAACAACAACAACATCATCCCCAGTAAGACCAGCACGATCAAAGTAATCTGCGATAAGTGGTGCACCCATCAAATGGTCTACAGGAATATCAAAGAATCCTTGAATTTGAGAAGCATGGAGGTCAACTGTCAAAAGTCGATCAACACCTGCAACCTCAAGCATATTAGCAACCAACTTAGATGTGATTGGTTCACGTGAACGTGCCTTACGGTCTTGACGTGCATAACCATAATAAGGCATAACAACACTGATTGTTTCTGCACTGGCACGTTTTAGTGCATCAACCATAATCAAGATTTCCATCAAGTTATCATTTACAGGGGAGCTTGTAGATTGAAGAATAAAAACGTGATGACCACGGATAGATTCTTCAATATTAACTTGAATCTCACCATCTGAAAATTCACGAACACTTGATTTTCCGAGTTCAATACCCATTTTATCAGCAACTTTTGCTGCTAATTCCTGGTTAGACGATAAAGCAAACAACTTCAAATTCGTATAAGACATGATTTCCTCCAAAATATCTACTAAACCATTCTACCTTTTTTTAGATTGATTTTCAATGCAAAATAAATGGTGTCACAGTAACTTAACAAGACTAAAAAGATTTAACCTTAACCTCGACATTTTCCCGTCTAAAAGCAGTTCCAGAAAGTAAAGACATTTTGCCATAAAATAAAAACGATTCGAGAAAATTCGAATCGCCTTTTTGTATTCATTATGGGTAAATATAGTATACAGAACCACCATGAGCTGATGATGTTGGATCAAATGTACCACGGTAGTTACCGATTGACATGTTACCAGCATAGTTTGATTCCATAACTTGAATTGAATTTGTACCTGATGCTGATGTTACGTAAGCTACGTGACCATAACCACCACCATCATTTGGCCAAACCGCAATTGCACCGGCTACAGGAGTCGTACCAACTGAGTGACCAGCTGCTTGTGCGCTAGCAATCCAGTTTTTAGCATTACCCCAGTAATTACCAACCCATGAAGCTAATGATTTAGCACCCCAAGTACATTGACCAACTGGATATGTATTAGGAGTTGATGCTGCTGATACTTTAGGTGTTTCAGCAGCAGGAGCTGGTGCTTCTGAAGCTGCAGGTGCTTGACTTGCTGGTGCTTCAGATGTTGCTGCAGGTGCTTCGCTAGCAGGAGCTTCTGAAGCTGCTGGAGCAGCTGATTCTGGTTGTGCTTCAGATGTTACTGGGGCAGCAGGCTCTTGTTGTGCCTCTGACGCAGCTGATTCTGGCTGTGCTTCAGATGTTGCTGGAGCAGCAGGCTCTTGTGTTGCTTCTGAAGTTGCAACAGTTGGCTCTTGAGTAGTTTCTGAAGTTTCTGATGAAACCGGTTCTTGTGCTACTTCTGAGGCTGTCGCTGTTTCTGAAACAGTAGCTTCAGAAGGTTGAGCTACAGCTTCTGAAGTTGCTGCCGCCTCTGATTGAGCTACAAATGCTGCCGCTTCTGAAGATGCTACTGCTTGTGCTGCTGCCTCTGATTCTGCAATTGCTTGAGACTGAGCAACTGATGCTGCAGTTGAAGCTGCCACAGCTTCTGCAGTTGATTTAGCAGAAACAAGTGATGTTTTTTCATCTTGTGCTGTAGCCAATTCTGCAGCCAAAGTAACTTGTGCTGCTTCTAGTTCAGCTTGTTGAGTTGTCAAACCAGCTTCTGTTGTTTCAAGCTCAGCTTTATTAGTTGCAATTTCATTAATAGCAGCTTGGTTTTGTTCTTGCTTTGCAGCAAGCTCTTTTTGATCAGACTCTTGTTTTGTCAACATGTCATTATTAGCCGTAACAACTTTTGAAATAGCTGTGATACGAGTAATAGCTTCAGAGATTGACTTAGAGTTCAAGATAGAGTTGATGTAGCTAGTCGCAGTATTATTTTGTTGAGCACTACGAGCTTGTTTCGCCAAAGAATCTTGACGAGCTACAATTTTACTTGATAATTCTTGAATTTCAGATTCCAAATCTGCTGACACTTTTTCAAGTTCAGCATTTTTAGTTTCCAATTCTGATTTTTGTGTTCTAAGTGTAGATACTTGAGATTGGATTGTAGCAACTTGCGCTTGTGCAGTCTCTTGTTGAGAAGCAAGGTTACTAATTGCATTATCTGCAGCAGCGATTTGCGAATCATAATCCTCTGCATGTACTGATGCAGCTGCTGATAAGGTTACACCACTTACCAACACTGCTGAAAGAATACGTTTTTTCATAATATAAAATACTACTCCTTTTCGATAAGACCTTCTTATTGTAACAAAAAATGACGCAAACTTTGTTACGCCAATATTACAGTTCTATTTAAATCTATCAACTGACAGATATAAAAATAATTTTTCAAGAATAGGTTTAATAAAGATAAAGATCAAAAGATTAAATACTATACTAGGACTTAGTTGATAAATAATAAAATCAGTCACAGACTCATTGGTGAAACCATAAAATACGGCAAAGCCAAAATTTATGGTATCAAAAAGAAATAAGAATAAAAACATTAACAAAAAATCAACATAGGTATTCCTCTTAACAATTCGAGCTAGCTGAGTTAACAGATAGCATAATAGTGGCAGAGTTAGAATTACTATACCAACTGTTTTGAAATAATAGGTATCATAAAGAAATCCAAAACAAATAAGGTAAAGAAATGCATACTTATTTGGAAAATCAAGAGTTAAGATGAAAATATAAATAATAAAAAGATGAGATGATAGAAAAAATTCAGGGGATAAATAATGATTAAGTATCATAGAAATATGACCATCCCATAGAAAAGGGACAATACTCAGTAAGAAAGGAATAATAGAATACTTGGATAATTTCATATTATTTACCATCTCCAACTAAAGTAACATAAGAAATTTTATCAAAATCAGCATAAGGTTTTACCAAAATCGTACGATTTCCTTCATAATCAATAACAGAGTCTACAGTACCAATTGGAACATCCTTTACTGATACATCATCAAGACCACTTGTGACTACTTCAGTGCCGACCTTAACGTTAGAAGATGAATTAAGTTGTGTCATCTCTAATAGCTTCTTTTTATTATCATAACGTGATATAATCCCGAAAATCTGATTATCGTCCTCTGATTTAACACTAGATGCAAGGTAACTATCACTAGAACTACTAGAAAGTAAAGAAATAGTTGTTGTATCATCATAAACTTTAGTTACAAAGCCAATAACTCCACCATTAGAAGTTGCTAGCATAGATTTACTAACATTCTTAGACTTACCCACATTAATAGTTAACTCTTTTAACCAAGTCACAGAAGGTCTCATAGAAACTTCAGCAGTGAGAACATTATCACGACTTAGCTTGTCCGAAAGATTAAGCGATGCTCTTAAAGAATCATTCTCTTCTTGCAAGTTAGAAATAATAGCCGATTGATTCTCTAAATTTGATAAAGATTTTTTTAAATCACGATTCTCAGAATAAGTTGATAAAAGATCAGAAAGAACATTGTGAGATTTTGATAGTGCAGTAAATGGAACAGAAACCACAGAGTCTACTTTTGTAACTAAACCAGATACATTAAAAGAGATATCCTTCGTTAATTTTTTATTAGTAAAGACAAAAGAAAAAAGCATTACAAAAAATAGAATAATAATAAACCCATAAAGAAGAAATCGATAAAAACTATTTTTCATTTTGTCACCTCAAAAAAAAGAAAACGAATTATCTAAAAGATAATTCGTCATAATACTACGGAGAATGGGGGATTCGAACCCCCGCGCCAGTTACCCGACCTAACGATTTAGCAAACCGTCCTCTTCAGCCTCTTGAGTAATTCTCCAATATGGGCACGAGTGGAATCGAACCACCGACCTCACGCTTATCAGGCGTGCGCTCTAACCATCTGAGCTACGCGCCCAAGCAAATGCTTGGCTATAATATCCAAATAAAGCGGGTGACGAGAATCGAACTCGC
>NZ_KV832061.1:0-862 GCF_001837325.1 Streptococcus sp. HMSC065H07 | reverse complement strand
GATTTACAGTCCGCCGCGTTTAGCCTCTTCGCTACCCTTCCAAAATATAAACAAATGGCGCGAGACGGAATCGAACCGCCGACACATGGAGCTTCAATCCATTGCTCTACCAACTGAGCTACCGAGCCAAATTGCGGGAGCAGGATTTGAACCTACGACCTTCGGGTTATGAGCCCGACGAGCTACCTAGCTGCTCCATCCCGCGTTAATTATAAGGAGGATGTGGGATTCGAACCCACGCACGCTTTTACACGCCTGACGGTTTTCAAGACCGTTCCCTTCAGCCGGACTTGGGTAATCCTCCAAATATTATAATTAATATATGGACCTTGTAGGACTCGAACCTACGACCGCTCGGTTATGAGCCGAGTGCTCTAACCAGTTGAGCTAAAGGTCCAAGAAATCCATATATATATAGCGGCGAAGGGGATCGAACCCCCGACCTCCCGGGTATGAACCGGACGCTCTAGCCAGCTGAGCTACACCGCCATAAATCGGGAAGACAGGATTCGAACCTGCGACCCCTTGGTCCCAAACCAAGTGCTCTACCAAGCTGAGCTACTTCCCGATAAAATGCACCCTAGAGGAGTCGAACCTCTAACCGCCTGATTCGTAGTCAGGTACTCTATCCAGTTGAGCTAAGGGTGCTCATTATTATATTATGCCGAGGACCGGGATCGAACCGGTACGAAAGTTTCCTTTCGCAGGATTTTAAGTCCTGTGCGTCTGCCAGTTCCGCCACCCCGGCTCCTCAAGCGAACGACGGGATTCGAACCCGCGACCCCCACCTTGGCAAGGTGATGTTCTACCACTGAACTACGTTCGCATTTTATGCCGGCTACATGACTTGAACACGCGACCC
>NZ_KV832060.1:0-411 GCF_001837325.1 Streptococcus sp. HMSC065H07 | reverse complement strand
AGAGGGTCAGCGGTTCGATCCCGTTAACTCCCATAGGTCCCGTGGTGTAGCGGTTATCACGTCGCCCTGTCACGGCGAAGATCGCGGGTTCGATTCCCGTCGGGACCGTTCAAGTAGAAATATTTGAGACTCGTTAGCTCAGTTGGTAGAGCAATTGACTTTTAATCAATGGGTCACTGGTTCGAGCCCAGTACGGGTCATATATGCGGGTGTGGCGGAATTGGCAGACGCACCAGATTTAGGATCTGGCGCTTAACGGCGTGGGGGTTCAAGTCCCTTCACCCGCATTAGAAAAGTTAGCCGGCTTAGCTCAGTTGGTAGAGCATCTGATTTGTAATCAGAGGGTCGCGTGTTCAAGTCATGTAGCCGGCATAAAGATGGTCCGTTGGTCAAGGGGTTAAGACACCGCCT
>NZ_KV832059.1:323-554 GCF_001837325.1 Streptococcus sp. HMSC065H07 | reverse complement strand
TACCCAATGATGCCATCGGATTTAATCGACTACTCGAGGACTTGGGGACTGTTTACCAACCAGAGATTGTATTCGAGGCGACTGGTGTCTATTCTCGTCGTCTTCAGGCCTTCTTTGAGGATAATAGTTACGCTTATATACGGCTCAATCCCTTAGAATCCAAGAAACAATTAGATAGCTTGCGAGTGCGTAAAACCGATAAGATTGACGCTGAAAAACTAGCTACGTCTC
>NZ_KV832059.1:0-223 GCF_001837325.1 Streptococcus sp. HMSC065H07 | reverse complement strand
GCGACCTCAGCCGTTTCTATCAGAATCTTACTGAGGATATTGTCTGCTCTAAAAACCGCCTACACAAGGTTTTACAGGTCACTTTTCCTGAATTGGAAAACATCTTGTCGTCACCAACTGGGAAACAATATTGGAACTTAGTCATGGCTTTTCCATGTAATAGTTTTGTACTGGAGTTAGATGACGCCACATTAAGAGCTATCATCCGTCAGTCTACATCAAA
>NZ_KV832058.1:8705-9019 GCF_001837325.1 Streptococcus sp. HMSC065H07 | reverse complement strand
TTGGCGTGTTCTTATCCGCATCCGTACGTGGATCAACTACAGTTACCTTAACTGGTACTTCGTCCTTAGAACCGTCTGGATAAGTCACAACGACTGTTGCGTCCTTCTCACCTGCTGTTGTTGTATCAACTGGTGTCTTGTACTCAAATGTTGTGCCGCTTGGTAGGTCTGATACATTGCCGATTGAACCTTTAGCGTCTGGTGTTTCGCCGATGTTAACTGTTTGATCTTTAGCAGTTGGTGTGTTCTTATCCGCATCCGTACGTGGGTCTACTACTGCCACTTTAACTGGGACTTCATCCTTAGAGCCATCT
>NZ_KV832058.1:3682-8605 GCF_001837325.1 Streptococcus sp. HMSC065H07 | reverse complement strand
TGCCATTTGGTAGATCTGAAACGTTGCCAATTGAGCCTTTAGCATCTGGTGTTTCGCCGATGTTAACAGTTTGATCTTTAGCAGTCGGTGTATTCTTATCCGCATCCGTACGTGGATCAACGACTGTTACCTTAACTGGAACTTCGTCCTTAGAACCATCTGGGTATGTCACTACAACAGTAGCGTCTTTTTCGCCAGCTGTTGTGGTATCAACTGGTGTCTTGTACTCAAATGTTGTGCCATTTGGTAGATCTGAAACGTTGCCAATTGAACCTTTAGCATCTGGTGTTTCGCCGATGTTAACTGTTTGATCTTTAGCAGTCGGTTCATACTTATCAGCATCTGTTTGTTTAGCCTTGATTTCAATTGGGACATTGACTGTTTCAGTTGTTCCATCAGGATATGTCACAAGCATTGGCACATTTACCAAGCCAGGAGTCGCATTGGCAGAAGTCTTACTTGTGATAGCCCCTGTACTGTCATCAACAGAAACAGAGTCAATTCCAGCTGGAAGTGTACCAGCTTTGAAAGTTGTACCAGAAGGCACAGATACTTCCTTACCTTCGACATCACGGATAAGCGGAATTTGTGGCTGAGTTGTGTCTCCAGCAGTGACTACTG
This sequence comes from Streptococcus sp. HMSC065H07, assembly GCF_001837325.1. Lineage (NCBI taxonomy): Bacteria > Bacillati > Bacillota > Bacilli > Lactobacillales > Streptococcaceae > Streptococcus > Streptococcus sp. HMSC065H07. The sequence goes on along the minus strand of NZ_KV832058.1, from coordinate 7,984 downwards.
ATTTACTGTAAGTCACATCATAAGTTTGATTCTTAGGTGCATTAACAATCAATAGGTTAGTATCAAGGAAGGCATTTGCATATGACCCTTGATGAACCCCTTCGGTATTACCTTTCCAGCTACGTTGGATAGCATTCAAGTTTGGTTTAACACCACGTTCCATCCATTGCTCAAAGAGAAGCATGCCGTTATTTTTCTTGATTTCAGCATTCAATTTCTTAGCCAATTCAACTGAATCAACTGTGTCTTTAATCTTGTAAGAAATTGTATATGAACCAAGTTGCCCTGAGGCTGTACCTAAGATATTTTTGTCGATATAATTACGAACCTTATCAACGTCACTTTGTGATGGGTTAGATTTTGTCGCAATACTAATGGCATCTGTCTTACGTGTATCAAGTTTCCCTGATGCATCCATGACAACCTTAGTTTTTTGAACACCACTTACAGCAGAGCCATCCGCATCAGATTTGTAAATATAAGTTTCATTCAAATCAAGATATGGCAAGAGACTCTTAGGCAATTCTTGTTCAATATAAGGCACAGATTGGAAGGTATTTGAACCTAAGTTCACAACACCCATAGCCGCAGATACTTTCATGGTATAAACCAATTCAATTGAATCTGCCTTACCATCGCTTGTAAAACGTGGAAGTACTTTTAGAGTTGGTTGTGTATTCACACCCTTACCAGGAGTTCCTGTAAAGGCATTGGTCAAACCATTATCAGACGCAGTTTTTTTAGCGTTATCTGAGGCAATAAACCATGAGTTGTCAATACTTTCACGAACCAATTTATTAGGAATTACTCTACCGTAGTCCTTACCTGTAATCCATGCAGATGAGAATGACAATGGTGTGTTTGCAAGTCCAAGATCGTTTAAGGTCTTGCCATTTTTCAAGGTAATAGTAATTGGGTGGTCATAAGCTGCCCCAATACCACCAGAAGCTACAGTGTTGTTGGCAATTGGAACTGACCAAACTGAACCATCTTCATGAGGTGTAAAGCTTTGTGCACTTCCTGATGCCGTTGGTTTGATTGTGATTTTTTCAATATTTTCATAGAAGGTTGGATTTTGGAAGTTCAAAATCATATGAGCTCCAAGAGGGAAAGCTTTATCCTTAGCCCATCCACCCGCAAGACGCGTCCATGATGTCCCAGTAAGAGAGATGGTACCATCGTCATTGACTTTATTAAACTCAACACCAGCATTCTTAACAACGTAAGGAGATTCCTTATCAGTTGTGATACCAGTAGTGTCAAATTTATTAGTAATTGTAAGTGATGAATCACTAGGTTTAATGACACCATTTACAGTACTTGGTGAGACAATTAACTGTTTCGTAGCATTTTTACCAGACGCATCTGTAGCTGTTGCTACGACAGTACCACCTGCTGATGGACGTTTGAAGGTATAAACACCATCTGCCCCGTTAATTGAGACTTCTTGACCATCTACCGTTACCTTAACAGTTGAAGCTGCATCTGTACGAATCGTAACATATTCCTCACCAGCTTCAATTGAAGTTGATACATTCTTAGTAGATGCTTCTGTTGCAGATGTAGATGCTGCAGCAGGAACCGCACGACGTGAACGAACGCGTGGTTTTTCAGCTTCAGAAGAATTACTTGCTTGAGTAGCCTCTGAAGTCGATGCTTGTGCAGTTTCAGAAGTTGGAGCTGCTGATGTGCTTGCTGGTGCTTCTGATGTTGCTGCAGCATGTGATGTAGCGCTCTCCGTAGTTGTTGCAGGCGCTGTTGACGTCGCAGGCGTTGCGACAGTAGCTGGTGTTTCAGCACTTGTTGCAGCTGTTGCACTTGCAACAGGATTTGTCGCTGCAGGCGTTGTCTCTGCGACTGTTCTAGTCTCGACTAAAGACGCCGTCGTTTCACCCGCTTCTGCTACTGGTGTAATCGTTGCAGCTGTTGTTTCAGTATTTTCATCTGCTTGTGCAGTCCCACCAATCATAATAAGTGTTCCTAGCAATACCGAACAAACCCCGATATTTAATTTGCGGAGAGAAAAGCGACTTTTCTTCTCATTGAATAAATCTTTACCCATAGTTCTCCAAAACAATTGGAATTCTAACTATCCAATTGCCCTTCCTAAAAATTTATTCTAATCCCCATTCCATTATGTTATCAAAAAAATGTAAATTTTCAATACAAAATCCCATAATTTTATTATTTTCTTTTTTTATAATCTTTTATAATATAAACATCTGCTCACTTAAGTTTAGCTATTACAATTTTTTATAACCCATTATAAATACTTTTTATAAGTTATCCCCTGATTTTAAAATAATTCTATAAGTTTATTCATACTTATCCCTATAACTAATTTAATAATCAGAAAAATATATTTGTCAGATTATTTTTAGACACAAAAGAGACTCACCCCTTATGGGATGAGTCTCTTTTTCGAAAACTGAAATAGTCTAACTAACTATGTTGAGGGATTTAACCTATGAACTATCTTAGTCTTCTTTTTTGCGTTTTCCTGCCAAACCAAGTCCAGCTGCCGCAAGGATTCCTCCGAGAGCCATAGCTGCCATAGACGCATCATCACCTGTTTCAGGGAGTGCTGGTCCTTTAGGAGCTTCTGGTGTAGTTGGTGGTGTCACTGGTGGAACCACTGGAGTTGGAGGAGTCGGTGGTGTTGGTGGTGTTGGTGGTGTTGGAGGAGTCGGTGGTGTCACAATATTGTTGAACTCAGTATCTTCTGGCAATTGAGAAGTTACTGTCAAGACTTTACCGTCTTTAGTTACTGAAACAACGACTGTAGCAACCATCTTATCGTAGGTAACAGTTGCATCGTTACCTTGTACTTCTTCTACTGTGTAGACGTGAGTACCTTCTTCACCACGTTTGTACTCAAGAGCTGAGAACTTGATCTTACCGTTAGCATCATTGCTTACAGTTTCGATCACATTACCCTTGCTGTCTTTAAGTACGAAGCTAAACTCACCAGCTTTAAGTTCACGACCTTCAAGTTTCTTAGTGAATTCAAACTCAACCTTAGTTGGGATATTGACTACACGTTTTTCTGTTGGTTTTTCTGGTTTTTCAACAGATTTCTTAGTTGGGTCGTATTGGTGAACGATTTGTGACGCAGTATTTTCGATGTCTACACCATCTTTAGCAGTGCCTTTGATAGTTGCAGGAATATCGAACTTGTAGTAGCGTCCGAATGCCAATTTGGCAGTATCGATCACTTGTGTGTTTTCTGCATCGCCAAGTGACTTAGTAAGGTCAGCTTTAGATGTTGCAGTAATCACACCGTCAACGATTTGGATATCGAACTTAGCTGTCACATCTTCTCCTGTTACAGAGTCGTATGCTTTAATATCAGCAACATTGATGTTCAAGTTTTCGCTGTCATATTTATCTGTAACACCTACAGATTGGATATTGTGAGCGTCAGTGAAGTTAGTTGTGTCGAGCCATACTTGGTAGACAAACTTATCACCTTTCTTGAGTGTCTTAGTATTGATATTTTCAGCTTCGTTGTTAGCTGTGCTGTCAGCGTAAGGATCCTTGTTAGTATCGCCTACTTTATCTTTCAACTCAGCATCATCGTCAACAAGTTTCATACCAGTGATATCGAATTTCTCTTTAGAAACAACGTATTTCTCTGGTTGGAACTTAGGTTTTTCTGGTGGACGAACAGTATTGTTGAATTCTTTATCTGCTGGGTCGTTCACTTTAGTGATAAGTGCTTTCGCTTTACCATCGTGTGAGACTTCAACAGTAACAAGAGCTTTCATTGAATCGTAAGAAACAGTTCCATCAGTACCCTTAACTTCTTCTACAGTGTAGTTGTGAGTACCTTCTTGGCCTTTCTTGAATTCAAGAGCAGCAAATTTAACGTTACCTGCAGCGTCGTTCTTAACTGTTTGAAGGATGTTTCCATCTTTATCTTTAAGAACGAAGCTGAATTCATCCGCCTTAAGTTCACGGCCTTCAAGTTTCTTAGTGAAGTTAAATTCAACTTCAACTGGGATGTTTACGACACGTTTTTCTGTTGGTTTTTCAGGTTTCTTAACAGTCTTACTTTGTGGATCGTATTGGTGAACGATTTGTGAGGCTGTATTTTCGATGTCAACACCGCCCTTAGCAGATTGTTTAATTTCTGCTGGGATTTCAAACTTGTAGTAACGTCCGAAGGCGAACTTAGTTGTGTCGATAACTTGTGTATTTTCTGCATCGCCAAGTGACTTAGTAAGGTCAGCTTTAGATGTTGCAGTGATTACACCATCAACAAGAGTGATATCGAACTTAGCTGTCACATCTTCTCCTGTT
>NZ_KV832058.1:2628-3582 GCF_001837325.1 Streptococcus sp. HMSC065H07 | reverse complement strand
CACCTACAGATTGGATATTGTGAGCGTCAGTGAATTTAGTTGTATCCAACCATACTTGGTAGTATACTTTATCACCTTTCTTGAGTGTCTTAGTATTGATATTTTGAGCTTCGTTGTTATCAGTCTTATCAGCGTAAGGATTTGCGTTAGTATCTGCAACCTTATCTTTCAATTCGCTATCATCGTCGAGAAGTTTAACTCCTGTAAGATCGAATTTAGATTCGTTAAGGATGTATTTCTCTGGGTTGAAGTCTGGAGTATCTGGAGGAGTTACTTTGTTGTTGAACTCTTTATCAGCTGCATCTGTCACGTTAGTGATAAGTGCTTTAGCTGTTCCATCATGTTTAACTTCAACTGTAACAACAGCTTTCATACCGTCGTATTGAACTGTGCCATCAGTACCTTTAACTTCTTCTACTGTGTACTTGTAAGTACCTTCTTGGCCTTTCTTGTACTCAATAGCTTTGAACTTAACGTTACCTGAAGCATCGTTCTTAACAGTTTCGATGACATTTCCTGCTTCATCCTTCAATTGGAAGCTGAATTCGTTTGCTTTAAGCTCACGGCCTTCAAGTTTCTTAGTGAAGTTGAACTCAACTGAGATTGGAACGCTGTTTACACGTTTTTCAGTTGGTACCTTAGGTGTTTCAACCTTCTTAGTTGTTGGGTTGTAGTAGTGAACAACTTGTCCAGCTGTATTTTCAATATCTACACCACCAGGAACAGTGTCTTTAACAGTGGTTGGGATATCAAATTTATAGTAACGACCAAAGGCAAACTTAGTTGTGTCGATAATTTGAGTGTTTGCAGCATCACCAAGTGACTTAGTGAAGCCATCTTTAAGGTTAGCTGTGATTACACCGTTTTCAACTGTGATGTCGAATTTAGCGGTAACATCTTCACCTGTTACTGAATCGTAAGCTTTAATCTTAGTAGCGTCAAGTTCCAACTTAG
>NZ_KV832058.1:0-2528 GCF_001837325.1 Streptococcus sp. HMSC065H07 | reverse complement strand
CTTAGTAGCGTCAAGTTCCAACTTAGTTTCGTCGTAGTCATCAGAGATACCAACTGTTTGGATGTAATCCTTGTTGTTGGCGTCGAATTTAGTTGTATCGAGCCATACTTGGTAAACAAGTTTATCACCACGTTTAACAGACTTAGTATTGATGTTTTCAGCTTCATTGTTTGATGCATCATCAGCGTAAGGATTAGCATTTGTATCTGCAACCTTGTTAGCCAATTCTTTATCATCATCAACGAGCTTAGTACCTGTGATATCGAATTTTGCTTCAGAAACAACATATTTTTCTGGTTGGAACTTAGGTGTTTCTGGTGGGCGAACTTTGTTGTTGAACTCTTTATCGTTAGCGCTTGAAGCGAATCCGCCTGTTGAAGCGTGGTTAACGACAGTTGTGAGAACTTTGCCTTCCTTAGTAACTTCTACTGTTACAGTTGCTTTCATAGCATCATAAGTGATTGAAGTATCTTTACCAGCTACTTCTTCAACTGTGTAAGTGAATGTCTTACCAAGATCAGCTTTGTTGAACAAGAGTTTTTCAAACTTGATGTGACCATCTTTATCGTTGGTTACTGTTTGAAGAACCTTGTTGTCTTTGTCTTTCAATACGAAGCTGAACTCGCCTGCAGTCAACTCACGGCCTTCAAGTCGTTTAGTGAAGTTGAACTCGAGTGGAACTGGAACGTTGTTTTCACGTGTTTGAGTTGGTTTTTCAGGAGTTGTAACTTTCTTATTGAATGGGTTGTATTGGTGAATTGTTTGGTTAGCTGTATTTTCAATATCTACACCGTCGTTAGCATCAATGTCTTTAACAACAGCTGGAATATCAAATTTATAGTAACGACCAAACTCGAATTTAGTTGTATCGATGACTGGAGTAGCATCTGTTGCACTAATAGCTTTAGTCAAGCTTGCTTTAGATGTACCGTAGAGAACACCATTTTCAACTTTAATATCGAACTTGTCTGTAACATCCTTACCAGTGATACCATCGTAAACCTTGATTTCAGAAGCGTCGATATCGAGCTTAGCTTCTTCGTAGTTATCTGTGATACCAACTGTTTGAAGGTTGCTTTCTGCAGTGAAGTCACGAGTATCAAGCCATACTTGATAGTAGATCTTTTGACCACGTTTGAGGGTCTTACCATTCAAGTTTTGGATTTCAACTTTATCAGCTGAATCGTCGTCATCAGCAAGTTTGTTACCAATGATGTCGAAGCTTGGTTCTGAAACAACGTATTTCTCTGGTTTGAAGTTAGGAGTTACATTGTTATCGAAGACACGATCGTCACCACCATAAGCATCTCCACCTACTGTAGCGTAAGAGATAACTGTTGACAATTGATCTCCTACTGAAGGTTGGATAACTTGAACAGTAACATTGACTTTCATGTTATCGTAAGTAACAGTTGTATCAGTTCCTTTAACTTCTTCTACTGTGTAGTTGAATGTCTTACCAAGATCTGCTTTAGCATAGTTGATAGTAGAGAATTTAACTTTACCTTCGGCATCATTCTTAACTGTTTCAAGAACATTACCTTTTTCATCTTTCAATTCGAAAGTAAATTCTTTATCTTGCAACTTACGTCCGTTAAGTGTCTTACCGAAGATCAACTCGATAGCAGTTGGAACGTTGTTAACACGTTTTTCAGTTGGTTTGTTTGGTTTTTCAACAGTCTTAGTAGTTGGGTTGTAGTAGTTTACAACTTGAGCTGCTGTATTTTCAATTTCAGCACCATCGTAAGCACCGTCAGTAACCTTAGCTGGGATGACAAACTTGTAGTAACGTCCAAATTCGAACTTAGTAGTATCGATAATTTGAGTGTTTTCTGCATCGCCAAGTGACTTAGTGAAGCCAGCTTTAAGGTTAGCAGTAATCACGCCGTTAGCGATAGAGATGTCGAACTTGTCAGTAACATCTGCACCAGTCTTACCATCGTAAGCCTTGATATCTGATTGCTTAACTTCCAATTTAGCTTCATCATAATCGTCAGTGATACCAACAGTTTGGATGTTATCCTTGTTGTTAGCATCAAATTGATTTGTATCAAGCCATACTTGGTAGTTAATAGTGTCGCCACGTTTAACAGCTTTAGTATTGATGTTTTCAGCTTCATTGTTTGTTGGATCGTCGGCATATGGGTTCGCATTTGTTTCTGCGTATTTGTTTGTCAACTCTTTATCATCATCAAGAAGCTTAGTACCAGTGATATCAAATTCACCGTTGTGTTCGCTAAGAACATATTTCTCTGGTTGGAACTTAGGTTCATCTGGAGGTGTTACAACGTTGTTAAATTCTTTATCTGCAATGTCGCCTACAGTCGCGATAAGAACTTTAGCTGTTCCATCGTGTTTAACTGTAACTGTTACATTCGCTTTCATTGTGTCGTATGTAACGGTTGCGTCAGTTCCTTTAACTTCTTCTACAGTGTAGTTGTGAACACCTTCGTCACCCTTCTTGAATGACATAGCTGAGAACTTAACGTTACCAGATGCATCGTTGCTTACAGTTTCAAGAGTCTTAC
>NZ_KV832057.1:0-203 GCF_001837325.1 Streptococcus sp. HMSC065H07 | reverse complement strand
GAAGGTAGCTATACTATCGACCCAACGACTGGAGCAGTAACATTTACGCCAGAAAAAGACTTTGTTGGTACTGCAAAAGGAGTAACTGTTCAGGCAACTGCTACGATTACAAATGCTAATGGTAAGACTGCAACCATTACTTCAGATGCGACCTACACACCAACTGTTGTGCCAGCAGTTCCAACTGCAAACCCTGCAACTTC
>NZ_KV832056.1:0-916 GCF_001837325.1 Streptococcus sp. HMSC065H07 | reverse complement strand
GTGACTTACCCAGATGGTTCAATTGATGAAGTGCTAGTCACTATCAAGGTTGTAAATCCAAGTACGGATGCAGATAAGAATACGCCAACGCCTAAGGACCAAACGGTTAATGTAGGTGAAACACCAGATGCTAAGAATTCAATCGGCAACGTCGGAGATCTTCCAGAAGGAACTAAGTTTGAATTCAAGACTCCAGTAGATACAACAACACCAGGTGAAAAATCATCAACAGTTGTAGTAACCTACCCAGATGGATCTAAGGATGAAGTGCCAGTCACAGTTAAGGTTGTGGATCCTCGTACTGATGCAGATAAGAACACACCAACACCAAAAGATCAAACAGTCAATGTTGGTGAAACACCAAAAGCTCAAGATTCAATTGGCAATGTTGGTGATCTTCCAAGTGGTACGAAGTTCGAATTCAAGACACCAGTGGATACAACAACACCAGGCGATAAAGAAACAACTGTCGTTGTGACTTATCCAGATGGTTCTAAGGACGAAGTGCCAGTCGCAGTTAAGGTTGTGGACCCTCGTACTGATGCGGACAAGAACACACCAACTCCTAAGGATCAAACTGTTAATGTTGGTGAAACACCAAAAGCTCAAGATTCAATTGGCAACGTCGGAGATCTTCCAGAAGGAACTAAGTTTGAATTCAAGACTCCAGTGGACACTACAACTCCGGGTGATAAGGGTACAACAGTAGTTGTCACTTATCCAGACGGTTCAATCGATGAAGTGCCTGTATCAGTTAAAGTTGTAGACCCACGTACAGATGCGGACAAGAACACGCCAACGCCTAAGAATCAAACTGTTAATGTTGGTGAAACACCAAAAGCTCAAGATTCAATCGGCAATGTCGGTGATCTTCCAGAAGGAACTAAGTTCGAGTACAAGACACCTGTTGACACAA
>NZ_KV832055.1:0-588 GCF_001837325.1 Streptococcus sp. HMSC065H07 | reverse complement strand
CATTGCCAATTGAGTTCTTAGCATCTGGTGTTTCGCCCTTGTTTACTGTTTGATCCTTAGCTGTTGGTGTATTCTTATCGGCATCTGTGCGTGGATCTTTAACAGTTACCTTAACTGGAACTTCGTCCTTAGAACCATCTGGATAAGCAACAACAACTGTTGCGTCTTTTTCACCAACTGTTGTTGTGTCGACTGGTGTCTTGAATTCGAACTTAGTTCCTTCTGGAAGGTCTCCGACGTTGCCGATTGAGTTCTTAGCATCTGGTGTTTCACCAACATTGACCGTTTGGTCTTTAGGAGTTGGCGTGTTTTTGTCTGCGTCAGTTCGTGGATCTACAACCTTGATAGTGACTGGGACTTCATCGATTGAACCATCTGGGTAGGTCACTACAACTGTTGTTCCTTTATCGCCCGGTGTTGTTGTATCAACTGGTGTCTTGTACTCAAATGTTGTGCCATTTGGTAGGTCTGAAACATTGCCGATTGAACCTTTAGCGTCTGGTGTTTCGCCTACGTTAACGGTTTGATCCTTAGCTGTTGGTGTATTCTTATCTGCATCCGTACGTGGATCTTTAACAGTTACCTTAA
>NZ_KV832054.1:938-1780 GCF_001837325.1 Streptococcus sp. HMSC065H07 | reverse complement strand
GCCATTTAGCAATCAAATCGTTGGTATAATCAATTAACTCTTGGTTAGACTTGCTTGAGGCAATACCGTATTCTTGTGTTTTGAAACCTTCTTTTAAGGTTTTAGTTTTCTTACTTTCATATCCAGAGAGGATAGATTTATCAACTGAGAAAGCATCTACACGGTGAGCGTAAAGAGAAACAGCCAACTCTGGGAAAGATCCGAGTTGAACATAGTTGAACTTAAGGTTATTAGCTGAAGCGTACTCTTGCAACGCAGCCTTAGTTGACGCCCCTTGAGACACTCCAATAGTCTTACCATTCAAGTCTGAGATTTTGTTAATCCCTGAATCCTTAAGAACCAAGAAACCGATTTGGTCATAGTAGTAAGGAGTTGAGATAGCGTAAGAAGCCTTACGTTCATCATTAATGGTATAGGTAGCGATAAGCAAGTCGATAGTACCGTTATCCATAAGTGGTTCACGAGTTTGCGTCGTTACTGGGATATAATTCACTTTAACTTTTAACTCATCAGCAATCTTCTTAGCAAGATCAACTTCCATACCTTCGTAGGTATTAGTCTTAGCAGAATAGTAACCAAAGTTAGGAACGTCTTGCTTCACACCGACATTGAGTGTCCCTCGCTTAACAATCTTTTGGACTGCTTTACTATCAAGAAGCTTACTAGTGTCTTCCGCCTTAGTCTTGTGACTCGTGATAAGAAAAATAGTGAGAATTGCCAAGCTTGCAACAGTTAGGTAACGTAAGATTTTTTTGAAAATCATAGGCAACCTCCTTAGGCATCCACTTGGACATTATCAGAGTTGTGATCGATAATCTTAGAAAGGAATTGAACCGCACGAG
>NZ_KV832054.1:0-838 GCF_001837325.1 Streptococcus sp. HMSC065H07 | reverse complement strand
CAGCCACACTACGGGCAAAGCCCATTTCGTGGGTTACGACAACCATATTCATACCACCTTTGGCAAGTTTTTGCATAACCGCAAGCACGTCACCGATAGTCTCTGGGTCAAGGGCTGACGTTGGTTCGTCAAAGAGCAAGAGCTCAGGATTCATAGCAAGACCACGGGCGATAGCGATACGTTGTTTTTGTCCACCAGAAAGCATGCCAGGGTATGAATCTTTCTTGTCCCACATGTTAACGTAGCGAAGGAATTTTTCAGCAGTCTTTTCAGCGTCTGCCTTACTGATTCCAAGAACCTTGATAGGTGCCAAGGTAACATTTTCAAGAACGGTTTTGTGCGGGTAGAGGTTAAAGTGTTGGAATACCATCCCTGCTTCCTTACGCAATTCTACCAACTCTTTGGCAGAAGCTTCCGTCACATTATGTCCGTTAACGATAAGCGTACCGTTATCGATGGATTCCAAGGCGTTGATTGTACGGATAAGGGTAGATTTCCCAGACCCAGAAGGTCCCAAGAGAACCACAACTTGTCCTTTTTCAATTTCTAGATTGATATCACGAAGTGCATGATAATCTCCGTAATATTTATTAACATTTTTAAATTCAATAAGTGCCATAAGAGCCTCCTATAATGGATTTACTTGTTAGCTTTTCTAACATATATTGAATTTTAGCATAAGTAAAGTCGAAAGTCAAAAAATTCCGAATATTCTTTCAAAACGTTCGGTTTTTACTAAATAATTAATCATTTTTTGATATAAATATGAGAAAAACAAAAACCCACCCGTAGGTGAGTTTTTTATTTTATTCACTAGCTTGCTCCCATTGTTTAGAGA
>NZ_KV832053.1:0-33310 GCF_001837325.1 Streptococcus sp. HMSC065H07 | reverse complement strand
GACGGTTCTAAAGACGAAGTTCCAGTTAAGGTAATCGTCAAAGATCCACGCACAGATGCGGATAAGAATACACCAACGGTTGACAATCAAAAAACTCCAGCACCAACAGTGCATAAACCTGCTCCTGCATTAGATACAGTTCATGTCGCCTCAAAAGCAACACCAGCTGCAACTGATACTAAGCAAGCTTTGCCTGAGACAGGTGAAAACACTTCATTATTGGCTACTCTATTGGGTGGTTTGATGACAGTGGCTGGACTTGGTTTGGCAGGAAAACGCAAAAAAGAAGACTAAGATAGTTCATAGGTTAGATCCCTCAACATAGTTAGTTAGGCTATTTCGGTTTTCGAAAAAAGAGACTCATCCCATAAGGGGTGGGTCTCTTTTGTGTCTATTACAAGACAGTTTTTGTTTATATTAAAAAATTAGATAAAAGCTCAAAAAGTGGAGAGGTTTATTCAAAAAATATTAGTAACTTAGATTATAGAGGAAATTCCCATAAATAGTGATATGCATGAAAATGCTTATATGAAAAGGTTTGATTATTTTCAAGAGGATCTAGTTACTAATCATAATTCGTTTTTTATATTGATTAAAAATTAGAGAAAATACTTGCCTAAAGATTAAAAAAAGGATATGATAGACTTCGGAAGAAGGTTAATAAATGTATGGAGTGCGTGTTTTTTCAATAACGTCTTCGTTTTTTTGACGTGCCTTGGGGTACAAGGATTAACATATAGGAAGATTTTGAATGAAACAAGCAAATCATGTTTTTGAAAAAGTGACAAAATACGCCATTCGTAAATTGTCAGTAGGTGTAGGACCAGTTGCTATCGGGACATTCTTGTTAGCAGGTGGTCTTTTCGTGTCTAAACCAGTTTCGGCAGACCAGGTTACTTCGGATGCATCGGTACACATGGCCTATGTCACAGAAAATGAATTAACAGCTGAAGAGCAGAAGCAAGTGGTACATGCTATTCCTAAGGAATATCAAAATGGGGACACTTTTTATCTGGTTTATAAACGTAAGGGAGACAGTCAAGCTACTCTTCCTCAGACAGGAAGCTCTGACTGGGCAGCGACAGGTTTGGGATTGGCAACAGCGACTATGGCTGTGTTGCTATTTTCAAAAAAACATCGTAAAAAAATTATTGGCTTGGTCTTGATTGGGGCCGCGGGGCAAAGTCTCCTTGTGCCGATAGAGGTTCTTGCCTTGCAAAACAAGGAGTTGCAGGCCTATAATCAAACTCTTGCGGTTTCAAATAAAGAAGATTTGGCTAAGGGTGTTATTGCCATTGATGGTTATGAGTATGTGGGTTATCTGCGTTACTCTGCTAAGCCGGAGCTTGAACAACCTTTGGAGAATACTTTGCAAGGGCTTGAGTCTTCAATAAAAGAAGATAATACAGTTAGTCATGGGACAGCTGATAGGGATAGTAAGGGAATCAGTTGGAAAAAAGGAACACAGGAGCCAGGTCATGAAGGCGAGGCAGCTGTTCAACCTGCTAACCCAGAGTACACTGGACCAATTAGCGCTAAAGGTACGCAAGAATCAGGTCATGAAGGCGAGGCAGCTGTTCAACCTGCTAACCCAGAGTACACTGGACCAATTAGCGCTAAAGGTACGCAAGAATCTGGTCATGAAGGCGAGGCAACTGTTCAACCCGCAAATCCAGATTACACTGGACCGATTAGTGCCAATGGTACCCAAGAAGTTGGACACGAAGGCGAAGCTCTAGTTCAGCCTGCAAATCCAGATTACACTGGACCGATTAGTGCCAATGGTACCCAAGAAGTTGGACACGAAGGCGAAGCTCTAGTTCAGCCCGCCAATCCAGCGTATACCGGTCCAATCAGTGCCAATGGTACTCAAGAAGTTGGCCACGAAGGCGAGGCAGTTGTTCAACCTGCTAACCCAGAGTACACCGGTTCAATCAGTAGCGATACTACAAGTGCCAATGGTACCCAGGAAGTTGGTCATGAGGGAGAAGCCTTGGTTCAACCAGCCAACCCAGAGTACACCGGTCCAATTAGTGCTAATGGTACTCAAGAGGTTGGTCATGAAGGCGAGGCTGCCGTTCAACCAGCCAACCCAGAGTATACCGGTCCAATTAGTGCCAATGGTACTCAAGAAACCGGCCATGAAGGCGAGGCAGCTGTTCAAGCTGCTAACCCAGACTATACAGGCAAACTGGAAGCCAAGGGTACACAGGAATCCGGACATGAAGGCGAAGCAGCTGTTCAACCTGCTAATCCAGACTATACAGGTAAACTAGAAGCCAAGGGTACACAAGAATCAGGTCATGAAGGTGAGGCAGCTGTTCAACCTGAGAATCCTGTTCATACCCCAGTTGTCGGTAGTATCACAGAGACTGAAACGCAAGCTATCGACTATCCTATCGAGGTTATCACTGATGATAACAAGTATGTGGATGAAGAAGTGGTTGAACAAGAGGGCCAAAAAGGTAGCCAAGAAATCCAGAAAATTTACCAAACCATTGATGGTGTCAAGGTTGGTGAGCCGACTATTGTGTCAGGTAAGGTTATTGAGGTGCCACAACCTAGAAAAATCCGTCGTGGCAGCAAGCCTCTAGATGGCACAACGACTGAAGAGTCTATTGTAGAGCTTCCATTTAAAGAAATTGTCCAAGAAGATGACACGCTTGAGAAGGGTACCTTGCAGGTTGTCCAAGAAGGTCAAAAGGGGCAAAATAAAATCACCAAGGTTTATAAGACTTACAAGGGTAATAAGACTGCTGAAGAACCTACGGTCACTGAAACAGTGCTAGTTCCTGTCCAAGATCGTATCGTTCGCAAAGGAACTAAGGTATCTGAAAAACCAGTGCTTACGCTGACACAGATTGATAAGGATGATTTAAGTCGAAGTGCTAAACTTAGCTACAACTTGACGAATCCAGGTTCAGCAGCTATCACGACTATTAAAGCAGTCCTCAAGCAAAACGGACAGATTGTTCAAACGCTTGATATTCCTAGCACGACCTTGACTGCTGACCTAACAAACTTAGACTATTACAAGCCATATACCCTCACAACAACCATGACCTATGATCGTGGCAATGGTGAGGAGAATCAGGTTTTGGCAGACCAAACTCTCCAACTGGATCTCAAGAAGGTTGAGCTTAAAGATTTTGCACGTACAGATTTGATTAAGTATGACAATCAAACAGAAGTGGATGAGACTCGTCTGGCAGCTGTACCTCAGGATCTCACGAATTACTACTTGAAGATGACTTCTGCGGATCAGAAGACCACTTACTTGGCAGTAAAAGCCATCGAAGAAACAACGGTTGATGGCAAGGCGGTTTATAAGGTAACTGCAGTAGCGGACAATTTGGTTCAACGTGATGCCCAAAACCATTTTGCTCAAACCTATAGCTATTACATTGAGAAACCTCAGGCTAGCCAAGCCAATGTTTACTATGATTTTGCTGAGTTGGTCAATGCCATTCAGGCTAATCCTTCAGGTGAATTTAGGCTGGGTCAAAGCATGAGTGCTCGTCATGTTGTGCCAAACGGCAAATCATACATTACGACTGAATTTACTGGTAAGTTGCTAAGTGATGGTGACAAACGCTATGCCATCTATGATTTAGAGCATCCATTGTTTAATGTCATCAATGGCGGAACAATCAAGAATATCAACTTTGAAAATGTAGACATCAATCGCTCTGGTCAAAATCAAATCGCGACGGTTGGATTTAACCTTAAAAATAAAGGTCTGATTGAAGATGTTAAGGTGGCTGGTTCAGTGACTGGTAACAATGATGTTGCAGGTATTGTCAATAAGATTGATGAAGATGGCAAGATTGAAAATGTTGCCTTTATCGGTAAGATCAACTCTGTTGGTAATAACTCAACAGTTGGTGGGATTGCTGGTTCAAACTACATGGGATTCGTCAACAGAGCCTATGTCGATGCGACCATTACAGCTCAAAATGCCAACGCAAGTATGCTGGTGCCATTTGTCACTTACATGCTCAACAGTTGGAAATCAGGAACGAAGGCCAAGGTAACCAATTCAGTAGCTAAAGGTGTTCTTGATGTTAAAAATACACGAAATGTCGGTGGTATTGTCGCTAAGACATGGCCTTACGGCGCTGTTCAAAATAATGTGACCTATGCCAAGGTTATCAAGGGCCAAGAAATTTTTGCTTCTAACGATGTCAATGATGAAGACGGTGGTCCATACATCAAAGATCTCTTTGGTGTTGTTGGTTACAGCTCGGCCGAAGATGGTACTGGTAAAGATACTAAGAGTCCGAATAAGCTCAAACATTTGACCAAGGAAGAAGCTGACAAGCGTGTTGAAGGTTACAACATCACAGCTGATACATTTGTTAGCGAGCCTTACGCATTGAATACTCTTAACAATGTTTCTAGTCAAGCTGATTTTGCTAATATTCAAGACTATAAGCCAGAATACAAGCAGGCTTACAAGAATATTGAGAAATTCCAGCCATTCTATAACAAGGATTATATTGTCTATCAAGCAAACAAACTGGCCAAAGACCACAACTTGAATACCAAAGAGGTGCTCTCAGTGACACCAATGAAAGACAGTAACTTTGTCACAGACCTAAGCGATGGTAACAAGATTATTGTTCACTATGCTGATGGAAGCAAAGACTACTTCAAGCTTTCAGAGAGTTCAGAAGGTTTGAGCAATGTTAAAGAGTACACTGTCTCTGATTTGGGTATCGCGTACACTCCAAATGTCGTTCAAAAAGACCACTCAAGTCTTATCAATGGTATTGTGGATATCCTTAAACCGATTGAGTTGCAGTCTGATCCGATTTACCAAAAACTTGGTCGTACCGGTCCAAACAAGGTCAATGCTATCAAGAACCTCTTCTTGGAAGAAAGTTTTGAAGCTGTTAAGGCTAATTTGACGACCCTTGTGACTAAGCTGGTTCAAAATGAAGACCACCAGCTTAACCAATCACCAGCTGCCCAACAAATGATTCTTGACAAGGTTGAGAAAAATAAAGCGGCCCTCTTGTTAGGTTTGACTTACTTGAATCGCTACTATGGTGTGAAGTTTGATGATGTTAATATCAAAGAAATCATGCTCTTCAAACCAGATTTCTATGGTAAAAATGTGGATGTCCTTGACCGTTTGATTGAGATTGGCTCTAAGGAAAATAATATCAGTGGTTCAAGAACCTACGATGCTTTTGGTGAAGTTCTCGCCAAAAGTACCCTTTCTAGTGATCTGACCGACTTCCTTAATTACAACCGAAAACTCTTTACCACTATCGACAATATGAATGATTGGTTTATCGATGCTGCTAAGGATAAGGTCTACGTTGTTGAGAAGGCATCTCAAAATGAAGGTGTCGGTGAGCACAAGTATCGTGTTTATGATAACCTTAGTCGTGGTCTCCACCGCAAGATGATTTTGCCATTGTTGAACCTTGATAAGACAGAGATGTTCTTGATTTCTACCTATGACACCATGTCTTATGGTACGGCTAACAAGTACAATACAACCTTAGAGAAGTTGAAACCTGAGATTGATCTAGCCGCTCAACGTCAAATCAACTATCTTGATTTCTGGCAAAGATTGGCTGCGGATAATGTCAAAAACAAATTGTTCAAAGACATTGTCAATCCAGTCTGGGAAGGTTTCTATGTCTGGGGTCATGGTTGGCCAGGTTGGCCAGAGCGCTACGGCCAATTCAAGAACAGTACAGAAGTCTATGCGCCAATCCGTGAAATCTATGGACCAGTCGGTGAGTACTATGGTGATAACGGAGCCATGGCCGGTGCCTATGCTGCCATCTACGACAATCCATATGATAATCGTGCCAAAGTTACTTTTGTAATGTCTAACATGATTAGTGAGTACGGTGCTTCGGCCTTCACTCATGAAACAACTCATATCAATGACCGTATTGCCTACTTTGGAGGCTTTGGTCGTCGTGAAGGAACAGACGTTGAAGCTTATGCCCAAGGGATGTTGCAATCACCAGCTACTCAGGGCCATCAAGGTGAATACGGGGCTTTGGGACTTAACATGGCCTTTGAAAGAGAAAACGACGGTAATCAGTGGTACAATACGAATCCAAACAAGTTGAACTCGCGTGAAGCCATCGACCGTTACATGAAAGGCTACAACGATACCCTTATGCTTCTTGATTCGTTGGAAGGGGAAGCAGTCCTCAGTCAAGGCAAGCAAGAGCTCAATAACGCATGGTTCAAGAAGGTAGATAAACAGCTACGAGGTAACAGTAAAAATCAATACGACAAGGTTCGTGCTTTAAGTGATAGTGAAAAGGCTATTAATTTGACCTCTATTGATGACCTTGTGGATAATAACTTCATGACCAATCGTGGACCTGGAAATGGTGTTTATAAACCTGAGGATTTCTCTTCTGCCTATGTCAATGTGCCTATGATGTCTGCCATTTATGGTGGTAATACCAGTGAGGGCTCTCCAGGTGCTATGTCCTTCAAGCATAATACTTTCAGACTCTGGGGTTACTACGGCTATGAAAAAGGCTTCCTAGGTTATGCGACTAACAAGTATAAACAAGAAGCAAAAGCGGCTGGTAAGGACACCCTTGGAGACGACTTTATCATTAGCAAGATTTCTGATGGTCAGTTCAACTCACTAGAAGCCTTCAAGAAGGCCTACTTCAAAGAAGTGAAAGACAAAGCGTCACATGGTTTGACGACAGTTACAATTGACGGCACAACAGTAAGCTCTTACGATGATTTATTAGCCTTGTTTAAGGCTGCAGTAGCAAAAGATGCTGCAAGTATTAAAACAGATAATAACGGTAATAAATCAGTGTCAACAAGCCATACGACGAAACTCAAAGAAGCTGTCTATAAGAAACTCCTACAAGAGACAGATAGTTTCACAAGTTCTATTTTCAAATAATAGATGAAAGAATCCCTTTTGGTCAATGCCAAAGGGATTTTTGAATCTGTTGGGAATATGGGAAGTAGGAGCCTCTATGTCAGTATTGGCAAGGGGTTGAGAGAACTGTGAGTTGAGTCGTTAAAAAAATTTTCTTTTTGAAGGGAGAGTATTTTGTATTTTAATAAATATCACCAAAACTAAAAAATAAGGTTAGGGTGATGAACCTTTTTAATGAAAAATGGTTTGATATAAAAATATTTTGAAAATTATAGAACTAACAAAACAGAGGATTGTGGTAAATAAAAGCACGAACGTTTTGAAGTTTCAAAGGACTTAGATAAAAGTTTTAAATTAATATTTTCTAATAAAAGTTAAACTTTTACACAATTATTAGTATATATTTGACAATTTAATAATTATAGTATAAAATGGAAACTGTATATAAAGTAATTTGGATATTGAGGAAATTTATTATTATGAGAGATATGTTTAATAAACGCCAACGTTTTTCATTAAGAAAATATAGCTTTGGTGTAGCCTCTGTCCTTTTGGGAGTTTCAATCTTCTCAAATGCACAGGGTGCCCAAGCTGATGAAACGGTAGCACCAACTACCGCAGGTATGGAAACAACTGCTGAGCCAGATGTAGTCGTGGAGCAATCAACGCCAACAACAGCATCAGTAGCGCCAGCAACAACAGAAAACGCACCAAGCTCAGTCTCTACTGTGGCCTTGGCTAGTGAACAGCCACAATCAGCAGCTCAAGAAAGCCAGGCAACTTCAACAACTAGTCAAACAGCAGCTAGTTCAGAAGCAGCTTCTCAGGCTGCATCGCAAGCGAGCTCTGAATCTGCAGCAGCGACTGCTTCATCTGTAGCGACTAGTGCACAAGCTCTTAGCTCAACAGCAGTAGCCGAAGCTCCTGTTGCTGGTCAAGTATCAGCACAAACAAGTGCAGCCGCTTCAGTTGCGACTGCAGCAGAAACTGCCAGCGCAGAGTCTACAACCAATGCTGTAAATAGCGTCCTTAAAGTAGCGACTAGTGAGTTGGCCGTGACAAGCAGTGAATTGAATGCTGCTGAAGCAAGCCTTAACTCTGAAAATCTCATCAACGCTATGGGACTTGCGGTATCAAACCGTAGCCTTCGTACAGCTGATGCAGTTGCTGTTTTGACAAATGCTGGAGCAAGCTCAACAAACCCTGACTTGACAAACCTAGGCTACAAACTTGCTTATTTGCCAGAACGTCAGCAATACTTTGTTAACATTGATTACATCAACAATCTTAGAGTTGGTCGTGATAATCGTGGGGTTATGAGACCTTATGACTACATTACAAATGGTAACTACATGGTTGTCGTAAACTATGCCAACCTTGGTATTATTGACTACGTGGATGAAGCAGGAAACAAGATTCCTGGATCTTCAACCTACCGTATCAATAACTCAACTGAAACAATCACAGCAAACGGTAAGACTTACAATAAAATCTACGATGCTGGTGTAACAGAACTTCCACCAGTACCAGCAGGATACCGCATCAAATATGCCTCTGCTGACAAATCTAAAGCTAATGCTTATGTAGATGTTTTGAAGTCAGAACGTCAATACGACTATAATAACGGTATTGCAACAATCCGCTCAGAACGTGCTTGGGACCGTAACCAAAGCCGTGTCGTTGACCTTGTTCAATTCGCTAACGGTTCACAAGGATTGGATGCTTCAATTGATGCTAATGGTGGTGGTCAATACCTAGCTCCAGGTTACCGTTACCACATTATCGTTGAAAAAGACACTAAAGATGTCACAAAAGCAACAAGTCAAACAGTAACTTACACTGGTGCTGATACGAAGACACCAGCTGCTAACACTCAAAATGACTTTAGCTTCAATGGTAAAGAAGACCCTACAACCAACACAACAACTTGGACAGAAACTAGCCATACTTATGGCACAGTTAAGACTCCAGTTGTCATTGGTTACTATGCTGATAAAGCCGTAGCAGGTGGCAAGACAGTTACTCCAGATGCACCAAATGCGACAGACACAGTGACATACAAAGCCTTTGGTAAATTTATCGCTGTGGATGAAAATGGAAATCCAATTCCAGGTGTATCAACAACTGCCTACACTAACGATCCTAATGATGCGACTAAGATGATTGCCATCGACAAGACGCTTCCAAGTATTCCTGGTTACACTGTTAAGGTTATCCCTGCATCACCATCAAATCCAGGTGAAGACACTCGTGTCGTTTACGTAGCAATCGTTAACGATGTGACTAAGGCGACCAAACAAACTGTAACTTTCCAAGGTGCTGGCGATAAGACACCAGCTGCAGATGTGAAATCTGACTATACCTTTGCAGGTAAGGATAACCAAGCGACTGGTAAGGTGACTTGGAATGAAACTAGCCACACTTACGGTACAGTTAAGGTTCCTGTTGTGAATGGCTACTTTGCGAATAAAGCCGTAGCTGGTGGTAAGACAGTAACACCAGATGCTCCAGAAGCAACTGACACCGTAACTTATAAGGCCTTTGGTAAATTTGTCATTGTTGATGAAAATGGTAACCCAATTGCAGGTGTGTCAGATACTGTCTACATCAATGATCCTAACGATCCAACTAAGATGATTGCAGTTGACAAGAACTTGCCAATTATCCCAGGTTACACTGCTAAGGTAGTACCTGCAACACCAGGTGACTTGTCTAGCAATACTAAGGTTGTTTACGTTAAGAACGATCAAAAAGCAAGTGTTGTTTACCGTGATGAAACAAGTGGTTCAACCCTTGAAACTGTTGCTTTGGCTGGTAAGTCTGGCGAAGCAGTTAACTATTCAACAGCTGAACGTATCAAACATTATCAAGACCTTGGCTATGTCCTTGTGACAGATGGTTACCCAGCTGGTGCAACATTCGACTTGGATAGTACAGTTGACCAAGCTTGGACAGTAAGCTTCAAACGTGTAGCACTTGACTTTAATCCAGATAATGCTCACGAACCTGGAACTCCAATCTATCCTAACCAACCAAACGGACCAAAATGGCCAGCTAAGGATGCTTACCTTAAAGATGTGACATACACTGTTCACTATGCAAGCAAAGATAGCAATGCTAAATTGCCAGCAGACAGTGTTCAAAAGGCACAATGGAAACGTTCATTGACGCTTGACTCTGTAACAGGTGACATTCTTACAGCAGGTGAATGGAAAGCGGATAAGACTAAGTTCGACCTCGTAATCACACCATTAGTTAACGGTTACTTCGCTGATAAAGGCCGTGTGGCTTCTCAAGATGTCACTATGGACAGCAAGGTTGAGACTGTAACTTACACTAAATTTGGTAAGATTATTGCCGTTGACGAAAAAGGTAATCCAATCCCGGGTGTTGAAGCAGTTACTTACACAAATGATCCTAACGATCCAACTAAGGCTGCTATGACACTTGTTCCTGAAGTGAAAGGTTACAAGGCTGATAAGACAGGTGTGACACCAAGCAACCCAGGTGAAGATACAAAGGTTGTTTACAAGGTTGTTAACGCAGAACCTGCTAAACCAGCAGTTAACAAAGAAGTTGGTACTATCGTCGTTATCTACCGTGACGAGTATGGTAACCAAATCAAGATGCCACTTGTTATCACTAACTCTGTTGGTGCTGAAGTTGATGTTCATGGTGATCGCTACATCTACCGTAACGGTGTGAAATACGAATTGATTCGTCAAGAAGGTAAATCTACAGACAAGATGACAGAAGGTCAAACAGTCGTGACTTACATCTACCGTAAGGTCGAAGATGGCTCAACACCATCAAACGGTAATGGCGGACAATCTGGAAGCTCAACATCTAAAGCTGTCAAAGCAACTTCAAACGGATCTAAGGGTTCTAAAGGTTCTGGATCTGGCTCAGCAGCTGATGGCGCTTCAGATGGTAAAGGTTCAGATAAGAAGAAATCTGGAAACAAAGATGGTAAGAAGGCAGATGGTTCTGATAAAGCTAAAGAAGGCGACGAACAATTGCCAGTAACAGGTGAGTCAGATAACAACCTCGCAGCAATGGGTGTTGTTGTTATGGGACTTATGTCAGGACTTGCGGCTATGAATCGTCGTAAAAACCAAGACTAAGATTTCCACACCTTATCTCTCATAAATTCCAAAAATAAAATCTCTCTCGAGTGAATTGCTCGGGAGAGATTTTTTGGTCTGCGGATAAAATTCACGGAATCTCCCAAGGTTTGTGAATCTTTTAAGCAGTATTTAGCTTGATAAGGTACAATAGAGTAAGAGAAAACGAATGAGGAGACTGTCATGAAGTTTTTACATACGTCAGATTGGCATGTGGGGCGAACCCTCAATGGCTGGTCTTTGTTGGAGGAGCAGGAGTGGGCCTTTCAACAGATTGTGGATTTGGCTATTAGCGAAAAAGTGGATGGGGTTATCATTGCGGGAGACCTCTATGACCGTGCGGTGCCGCCTGTGGATGCGATTAAGCTTTTTAATAAGACCTTGGCCCGCTTGGTACTGGAGGAGCAGATTCCTGTCTATGCTATCAGTGGTAATCACGATGGGGCTGAACGTTTGCATTTTGGACGTGACTTCTTTCAACCTCAGGGGCTTCATTTAAGCACACGTTTGGAGGAGGCCTTTGAGCCTATTGAGTTGGAGGATTGCCAGATTTTTCTGCTGCCTTTTATCGACCCTATTGATGCCCGTATTTACTATAAGGACGATGAGGATAAGGAAATTCAGGGGATTGGTGATGCCTTGACCTACATTATTGAAGATATGGAAAAAGCTTTTGATCCTGACAAGGCCCATATTTTGGTGACGCATTTTGCGGTTTCTAAGAAGGATGATAGCGATGATCAGAGTCTACGAGAATTGATGTTGTCTGAAATCAGCAATACGGTAGGTGGTCTTACCAATGTGACCAGTGACCTTTTCAAGGCGTTCGATTATGTGGCCTTAGGGCATATCCATACGCGTTTTGCTAGTCCGAGCCAGCGCGTGCAATATTCAGGCAGTCCGGTCGCCTTTAATGTCAAAGAAGCCAAGCGTAAGGAAGAAAAGGGTGTCTATATTCTTGAATTGGATGCAACTGGTGAATTGTCTCAGACCTTCCATCCTCTAGAGGTCAAACGACCGATTTTGGCCTTGCAGGCGTCTTTTGAAACCTTGGTGTCACCTGAATTTTATAAGGAGCAGCCTTGTCAAAAGGCTTGGTTTGCCTTTGACATTCAATTGTCCAGTCGTAAGGAATTAGAGGGCATCAATGTGCGTGCCCGTCTGGAAGAGATTTATGGGACAGACATTGTAGAAATCACTTTCAGTCGTTTGGGTGATGTTAGGGAAGAAAGCTTGACTGTAGATCAGCACTTAAAAGATTTGGAAATGCAGTCGCCACAGGAAATTGTCTCTGATTTTTACCAGACAGTGACTGGTGGCGATGTCTTGTCTGAAAGACAGACTGCCCTTGTGGAAAGTATTTTTGAGGAGATTGGAAGGAGTGGACAATGAGACCAGTTCAGTTAGAATTGACCAATTTTGGACCTTATCGTAAGGAAGTCATCAATTTCACCCAGTTTGACCACGCTCCCCTCTTTTTGATTGGTGGGGACACGGGGGCTGGTAAGAGTACCCTCTTTGATGCCATGACGGTGGCCTTGTTTGCCACAACCAGTGGCGACCGCAATGTTGAGGAGATGCGGTCAACCTTCGCTGGTGCAGGGGATGACTTGACCAAGGTAACCTTTTATTTCCAACAAGGCAAGCATCTTTATCGCATTGAGCGAGTGCTCCAGCAGGAGAGAGCCAAGCGAGGTGGGGGCACGACCATGCAAAAGGCGACGGCTTCTCTAGTCATTGTGGATAAGATTGGTGGTCAGGAAATTGAAAAGCTTGGGGATAAGATCAAGGAAGTGAGTGACCAGATTGAGCAGATTTTGGGACTTAATGCCGAGCAGTTCAAGCAGATTATTCTCCTTCCGCAAAATGATTTCAGCCGTTTCTTGAAAGAAGATTCTAAGACCAAGACTCAAATTTTAAAGAAAATCTTTGGAACGGGTATTTTTGACCGTTTTCAAAAGAGCTTGGAAGAGCGTCTTCGTCAGAGCAATAAGGATATGGATAAGCGCCAAGCTCAGCTAGATGGCCATTTTGCCAGTCAGGTGTGGTCTGAGGAGGAATTAGCAGTCTTGACCCAAACGCCAGCTTCTGAAAAATTGGCACGCCTTGAAGAGCTTTTGTCTCAGCGTCAAGAAAGTCTTACGGAGCAAAAAAGCATCTTGAAGGATGCCCATGAGGATTTGGCAAAATTGCAGAAGAGCTTGCAAACTGCCCAAGATTTGGCAAAGATTTTCCAAGAATTGAAGCAAGCCAAGGAGCGTTACCGTCTGGAAATTGAGGAAGGTGCTAAAGAACAGGCAGAGGCTAAAGTGCATCTGGAGGAATTGCAGTTTGGCCAAGGGTTGCAAGAAACCATTAGTAGCTTGAAGCAGTATCAGAAGCAGTTGTTGCAATTAGAGCAGGACCTTGAAATTGCTCAGGAAGAATTGAGTGAAAAGCAGCAGGCTTTTGAGGATGTTAAGGCTCAAAAAGAGGCACTTGCAGCTCAATCTAAGGACTCTCTTCAAAAAGAAGAGGAGCTTGAAACTTGGAAAGAGAATATTATCTATGCCCGGAGTCTGGCCCAAGAGCAGGAGAAAATCAAACGTTCACGTACTAACTATAAGCAGTTGGAAGAAACCTACCAGCAGGCGTCGAAAAAGATTGAGACTCTTAACAAGTCCTTGTTAGATTTGGAGGCCAATCGCCTAAGTTTAGATAGCTTGCATGAGGCTGAAAAACTCCTCCAGTCTGTGGGCTACAGTGTGGATAAGCAACTGGCTCAGGATCTTAAAGAAATAGAGGGCTTGAATCAGGAGTTGGCAAAGACCGAAAAACGTCATCAAACCTTATCTTTGGATAGTGACCAAGCTCAAGACATTCTCAAAGGATTGGAAGAGAAGTTGAAAACGACTTTGGCTTCACGTCGTCAACTCATGATTGCCCAGTTGCAGGCAGAATTAGAGGATGGACAGCCCTGTATGGTCTGTGGTTCCTTAGAACATCCTAAGGTCGATGGGACACAGGCTGATGAAGCGGCCTTGAAGGATCTCATGGACCAGGTGGAGGAACTTCAAGCTCAAAAAGAAAAGCAAGTCGCTACCTTGTCAAATCGCCAGGCTACCTTGAGTGAAGTTGAGACTAAGCGCCAAGATATGCTTGACCAAGTGGCTAAAGTTAAGTTAACTCTTGAAAAACACTATCAAGAACTCGAAGAGCAAGTTAAGGGACAGTTTGATTTTGATTTTTCAGAGGACTATGGAGCTGACCGTGGACAAGCCTTGTTGAGTGCTGTTGAGAAGCATTATCAAGAACTCCAAAAACGCTATGAGAAGGAAGAGGCAGACCGTGTCCATTATCAAAATGAGTTAGGACGAGCTCAGGAAAAAGCGACAGATTTGGCTAAGAGCTATCAAGAGGCCAAGGCAGCTCTCGACCAAGCTAAGGAGCGCTTAAAAGATTTGCAGGTAGCTCATCCGGAGCTGGAATCTGTAGAGGTTTATCAAGAACGGATTTCCCTTGCGAAGCAGGAGTTGGACCTCTACAATAAGCAGATTAAGGAAAATAGTGAAGCCTACAACCAATTTCATGCCGACATTCAAGGCATCAAGGGGCAACTTGAGAGCTTGACCAAGTCTAAAGAAAAGACCAGCCAAGAAACGAAGCGTCTATTGGCTGAATTAAATCAAAGTCTTAAGGCTGAAGGGGCGCTCACCAATGACCTAGAACAAATCCAGCTTTGGCTGCTTGAAGTGAACAAGCAAGCTATTCCTAAGCTTCAGGCTCAATTGAC
The DNA here is from genome assembly GCF_001837325.1 of Streptococcus sp. HMSC065H07. NCBI lineage: Bacteria > Bacillati > Bacillota > Bacilli > Lactobacillales > Streptococcaceae > Streptococcus > Streptococcus sp. HMSC065H07. Next base: position 18,528 of record NZ_KV832053.1, on the reverse strand, counting down.
AAGTTACCAAACCCTTAAACAAGAATTGCAGACCCAGATTAGTAAGAGCCAAGAGCTTCTCCAAAATCAGGAAAAACCAGATTTGACCGCTTTAACCCAAGAGGTCCAAACCAGGCAGGAAAGTTACGATAAACAATTGTCTCAGGTCTCTGTCCTGGAAAAGGGACTTAAGGATGTGACGGCTACCTACCAAGCGGCTAAAACTCTTCAAGACAGCAACCGAGAGGCCTTTAAGGCCCACCAAGAACTCAGTGATTTGGTTAAGGTGGTTAAGGGAGAAAATACTGCTCTGACTGGTCGTCTCAATCTTGAGGTCTACGTTATCCGTCAGTATTTCCAACAAATCTTGGACTATGCCAATGCCAACTACATCGGTCTCTTAACGGATAACCGCTATTCCTTTGTCTTGAGTGAGGAAGGTCGTAGGGCGCGTGATCACTTTGGCTTGGATATCAACGTCTATGACCAGTTGACAGGTAGTGAACGCTCGGTTAAATCCTTGTCTGGTGGTGAAACCTTTATCGCCGCACTGGCCATTGCCCTATCCCTCTCAGAAGTTGTGCAAAATACCAGCAAGGGTGCTGTTGTTGAAGCCCTCTTCATCGACGAAGGTTTCGGTTCGCTAGATAAAGAGGCTCTCACCAAGGCTATCACGGTCCTAGAACAAATCGGTGAAAACCGTATGGTCGGTGTCATCAGCCACGTGGACGACATGAAAGAGGGCATCGCTCAGCAACTAGCCATCATCAAGTCACACGATGGTAGCAGTCGCATTAAAATTGTGGATAAGGGGTAGGAAGAGTCGAGAGCTTAAGAGACCTCACTCAAAACCCTTTAACCTTTCTAAGAGATAGTTCCTCAATAGGGCTATCTCTTTTTTATCCCCTCTGTATCAGCTTTTTAACTGTCAGTTTTTTCTGAAAATAAAAGGAAATTAGTTTGAAAAAAACCTCTCATAAAAAAGCTAATCTATTAGAAAATTAAGTGATACTATGGTATAATTTAATATGGTTAAGTCTCGATAAAAGCAAGGAAAAAGTGTATAGAGTGTGTTTTAGGTCCCTATCTCTTGCGACCTAAAAGTTGTTATTAAACTCTTAGACTGTTTCTGGAAAGCTTATGTCGGTTTGAGACAGGAAAAGAAAAAATCTTACTAGCTAGAAAAAAATAAGAAATAAAAAATGACAGAAAAAATTTCCGTAATTATTCCCGTTTACAATGTAGAAAATCAACTCCAGACCTGTCTAGACAGTGTCCTGGGGCAGACCTATCAAAATCTTGAAATCATCCTCATCAATTATGGCTCAACAGACAATAGTGATGCCATTTGCCGTAGCTATGCTGCTAGGGATTCTCGCATTCTCTATTTCAAAAAGGATAATGGAGGGCTTTCAGATGCTCGCCATATTGGTATTCGTCAGGCTAAGGGAGCTTACGTTACCTACGTGGATGCTGAGGATTGGGTAGAGCCGACTTATCTGGAGGAGCTTTATAAGGCGCTCCAAGCTCACAAGGCAGATATCGCAGTAGCCAATTACAGTGTTTATAAGGAATCGGAAGATCGCTTTTATTTTTACATCAAGGATGAAGATTATTACGAGCAGGTGTATTCACCCGCTCAGATTATTGATGGGCTCTTTGAAGAAACCAATAACATTAACATCGCTCTGATTTCTGCGACAGGTAAACTCTACAAACGTTCCTTGTTTAATGACTTGCTTTTCCCAAAAGAGCATGCAGGGGAGGATGGCTTTTTCAACCTTAAAGCTTATCTCATGAGTGAGCGTACGGTTTACCTTAATAAGGGACTTTATGTTTACCGTGAGAGTCCAGAGATGCCATCAGCGACTTGGATGCAAGACTGGATGATGACTTTAGTTTATGCCATGGAGGAGCGCTTGGCTATTGTTGCTAGCCATGGTTTCCCTCTGGAAAAATATATGGTTACCTACCGTCAGATGCTAGAGGCTTGTTTGAAAAATGTAGAGGAGCAAGGTCTCACAGATTCTGATGCCTACCGCTCCATTCAGGAAAAATTCCAGGTCTTGAGTTTGGCTCCTCAACGTTATGAGACTAAGAAGCGTGCCATTGTTCTGGCAGCCAACTATGCCTATGTTGACCAAGTGCTTACGACCATCAAATCTATCGTTTTCCATCATCGCAACATTCGTTTTTACTTGATTAACGATGATTTTTCTCAAGAGTGGTTTAGAGGACTTAACCGTCATCTGGCTGCCTTTGGTAGTGAAGTGATTAACTGTCGTGTGGATAGTAGTCAGATCAAGCAATACAAGACCAATAGCAATTATGCTAGCTATCTTCGCTATTTTGTGGCGGACTTTGTGTCTGAGGAAAGAGCCCTCTATTTGGATAGTGACATGGTGGTTACAGGTTCTCTAGAGGACCTCTTTACCCTTGATTTGAAGGGGCGTCCTTTGGCTGCTGTGCGTGATTATGCCATTCAGGTTCAGGACCGTCAGGCAATGTTTGATGCAGGTTTCATGGTGATTGATACGACCTATTGGAAGCAGTACAACATGAGACGCCACTTGATTGACATGACCAGCGAATGGCATGACAAGGTCCCATTTGCAGAGCAGTCCATTCTAAACATGGTCTTCCGTAACAACTGGTTGCCTTTGTCTTTTGATAACAACTATGCGGTCACCAAGTCTAGTCTAGCTGGCTTCCATTTGCCAAATGGTCAAGACTATCCTAAGGTTCTGCATTATGCCTCACACCGTAAGCCTTGGTTGCCTTTAGCCTGCCAAGCCTATCGTGAGGTCTGGTGGTTCTATGCTCAAATGGATTGGTCAGGGGTCGCTGAAAATGCTGCCTTATTGCCACTTTCAGAGGATATGATTTATCCTAAGGGTCGTCCATTCACTTGTTTGGTCTACACCAACATTTCGGAAATACCGCATTTGACGGATCTTATCTCGGCTCTTCCTAAGGTACAGTTTAAAATAGCCTCTCGCCAGCATGTGACTGATAAACTGGCTCAATTGATTACCTATCCAAATGTGACGGTTTACTCAGCCATTGCGGGTCTAAATGGGCTAGATTTGGAATTGGTTCGGACCAGTGACTTGCTTTTGGATATCAATCCAGGAAGAAAGGTAGTGGAGATTCTTGATGCCTTTAGGTTTGAAAATAAACCAATTTTAGGGTTTGAGGACCTCAAGTCAACCAAGCATAACCAACAAACCTACTCAAGAGATCGTTGGAAAGAGATGGCTGAGACCATTCGCCAAATGCGTAAGAAGAGCCTGTAATCCTTTGTTTGGATAAGTAGGCTGAAATGGCGTCTCTGTCTCGTTTCAATCGAAATAACATCAGCCTGTCTATGGGCAGGAAATAGGAGTAATAGTGAAAAAAATTAGTCAATCGATAATCACCAAACGTGTCTTATGGACCCTCTTTTTCCTCTTTATTTATTGTTTGGGAAATCAATTGGTTCTACCGTTTGTAGATTTGAAAAATGCAAATATCTTTGGGGGAGCCATCGGTTCCTTGGCTTTCTCTAGTGCCATGATGGGTGGAAACCTCAGGTCCATGTCTCTTTTTTCAGTGGGCTTGTCACCCTGGATGTCGGCCATGATTCTCTGGCAGATGTTTTCTTTCTCTAAGAAAATGGGCTTGAAAAATCTCCCTATTGAGATTCAGGACCGTAGACGCATGTATTTAGCCCTAGGGATTGCCATTGTTCAATCTTTGGCAGTATCATTGAATTTACCTATCGTTTCAGGGGTTAATGCTAGTCTCGCTATTTTCATGAATACCATTTTATTGATTGCGGGGACCTTTTTCTTGGTTTGGCTATCAGACCTCAACTCCCTCTTTGGGATTGGGGGCTCCATTGTCATCTTGATGGCAAGTATGATGGCCAATCTGCCTTATCAAATCATGGATAGCATTGAAAAATTAGGTATTGGTTGGAATGTCTTGCTTCCTCTGATTCTGTTCAGTTTAGTATTCCTCTATGTTTCAGGGGTTGTGCAGAGGGCTAGATACCGCATCTCAATCAATAAAATCAATATTCATAACCGCTTCAAACAGTATTCTTACTTGGATATTATGTTGAATCCAGCTGGAGGGATGCCTTTCATGTATGCCATGTCCCTAGTCAGCATTCCGCAGTACGTCTTTATGCTGATTCAATTTATCCATCCTGAAAACAAGTGGACCAGTGGTGCCATCAAGGCCTTGACGGTTGGTCAACCTCTTTGGTTGGTTGTTTATCTGGTCATGCTCTTCGTTCTAGGGTTAGCTTTTGCCTTTGTTAATGTCTCTGGTGAGCAAATCTCTGAGCGTATGCGCAAGTCAGGTGAGTACATCTACGGCGTTTATCCAGGCCAAGAAACCAGTGCCTATATCAACCATTTGGTGCTTAGACTTGGTTTCATCGGTGCCCTTTACATGCTCTTTATGGCAGGTGCTCCAATGCTGATTATCTTGGTCAATCCAGATTACCTGCAACTGAGTATGATTCCTGGGACATTCTTGATCTTTAGCGGTATGATTTACAACGTTAACGAGGAAATGAAAGCCTTGAAGCTTAACACTTCCTACACCCCACTTTTTGAAAATGTATAAACTCTCACCCCTCGTGGGGTTGAGAGGCAGGCTGGTGATGTCTGATCGGTCTGCCCCTCAATCTCAAGTATTGTGATGAAAAGACAATGAAGGAGAACTCATGTATTATTTTATTCCAGCTTGGTATGGACAGACGGATGAATTTTGGAAGACGGTCATTGATCCTTGGTACCGTATCCGCCAAAAAATTGAATTTGATGACAGCTTGCACCAAGTTCGTATCTTTCAGGATGAGGACTTAGCCCCTCAGCTTTTGCTTTTGGCCTACCAACCGCATTTGCGTTATTTCTTGCATCGTCATGATGTCTTGGAAGTTGGCTATACAGCTATTTTTGACTTGATTCAGGGTATCACTGATGAAGATATGAAAAATCTTCAGGTGACAGATTTGGAATGGCCAGAAGGGGCTACCTTTGTTCACACACCATTTGCTATCGTGGTACAATGCCAACACAAGCGTTATGCCGAGATTGAGTTTGGCTCAGAAGGCTTTATTGGCATGATTCGCTACTATAAGGATGAGCAAATCATTCGCGAAGACATCTACGATGACCGCGGTTTTATCTCAAGTAGTCTTTATTATGAAGGTGGACAACCAAGCTATCGAAACTATCTTAATGCCAAGGGAGTTTGGCAACTCTGTCATTTCTTTGATGGCCGTGGAATTGTAGCCAACCCTCGTACGGAAGGTCGTTTTAATAAGAGTTACTACAGTGATCTTTCAGAAGTTATCTGGGAATTTTTGACTAAATTCTTGGACGAAAAGGTAGAAGCAGAGGACCGTTTTGTTATTGCCTCAGATTTACGCCATAACAAGCACCTCTTTGAACATTTGCCAGCAGACAACACTAAGATTTTGACTTGGTTCGCAGAACGTAATCAGGACGATAGTATTGACACCTATGAAGCCTTTCTGCCGCAAGTGGACTTGTTGATTGCTGACCGTTACGATTACTTGGAGCAGCTTCAGGTTGCCTATCCAGAAGAGGCTAAGAAACTCAAACACATGGCTTCATTCGATACCCGTTTGGCTTTGGGAACCAGTCAACGTGTCAAAGAGTCTAAAATTTTTTATCAGGTTGACTTCGATCAGTTGGATTTAGAGGCTATTTATCAGGTCTTGGCTTTTGTGGCTAAGTATCCTAAGACACAGGTTGAATTTGGAGCATTCAATGCCAATCCAGAGCAACTTGGTAGCCTGCAAAATCAAGTGGAAAAAATGATTGAAGAACGATTGAGTCCAGATGCCTTTGAAGAGGTTGTCGAAAGTAGTGGTGCAGAAAATAAATTGGAAGAAAATAATGAAATCGTCAGCCGATTTTCTTTCCAAGACCTGCGTGACGAGACTGCCCTTATTAAGGCCCTTCAGTTTACACGACTCATTGTCGACTTGAGCAAAGAACCTAATCGTTATACACAGATTGCTGGAATTAGTGCTGGTATTCCACAAATTAACCGTGTGGCGTCTGAGTATGTGACCCACCAAGAGAATGGTTATATCTTGAAGCACTTGTCCGATTTTGAAAAAGGGGCTTACTACTATTTGGGACAGTTGAACAACTGGAACCGCTCCCTTATCTACTCTATTGAGAAAATTAAGGAAAATACAGGAGACCGTTTGGTGCAAAAATGGGAAGATTGGTTGAAGGAGGAGCAGAATGACCAAGGATAATCGTCTGAAGATACTACAAGTTGGATCATCCAACTGGTCAGAAAATCAGGAAATTCCTGAAAATATGAAATGGTATTATTGCAATCTTGGTCAGCTTGAGACCTTACAAGAAACCATCGAAGAAGACGAAATCAAGACTTTCACAGCTGTTATAGTGGACAGTCTTGAAGGTCTTGAGGAATTGATGGCTATTAAAGAGCATTTGATTCCTCATGCTATTTTCTTTGATCAAACGATTGAAGTGCCAGATGAGAGCCTCCTTCAGTTTCTGAAGGAAGTTTGTGCTGTACCGACTGATTTTTCAAATCAAGGACAGTTACTCTTCACCCTTTCAAAAGCACTCTTTTCAGGCCAATACGGGGATAAGATGTCTCCTTTCACTACCCAGTTTAACCCAAATTTTACTGGTGACGTGACCTACCACGGTCATGAAAATATCATTTTAAAAGGTGATTATGGTCAAGATTTTAGTCCTGTCTTGGACTGGACCTATAATGTCAGAGCCAGCAAGGAAAATCCTATCGAGCTTTGGTTGGAATTTGAAAAAGAGGAGACTTGCGAGTGTCGTTTGATTCTCAATCTTTTGCCAGAAGGTTCGGTCGCAGGTATTTTTAAGACCTATATCGTTTCAGAAGAAGAAATGCGCAAGGGAGCCATTGTCCTTGATGAGGACATGACCTTCCTCTTGGCTGCTAGTCTTGAAATGAAGGGTAAAGGTAAGATTACAATTGGTGGTCTCCACCAACGTTTAACCCGTTTCCAATTCGGTAAATTTGTACTTGGTGGTGGTATTCTCCACGACAGCAAGCGTCAGGAAATCAACTATTTCTTTTATCCTGGGGATTTCAAGCCACCTTTGTCTGTTTACTTCTCAGGTTACCGTCCTGCCGAAGGTTTCGAAGGTTTCGGAATGATGAAAGGGATGGGAACACCATTCTTGCTCTTTTCAGACCCTCGTCTCCAAGGGGGAGCCTTCTACATGGGAACTGAAGAGCTTGAAAATAGTATTAAGGACACCATCCAACATTACTTGGACTATCTAGGTTTTGACAATAGTCAACTCATTCTCTCTGGAATGTCCATGGGAACCTTCCCATCTATGTACTATGGTGCGGACTTTGAACCTCATGCCATCATTATGTCTAAACCCCTAGCCAATGTTGGAACTATCGGTAATCGTGCTAGACTTTTGGCACCAGAGGTTTTCCCGACAGGAATTGATGTCTTGCATTTGCAGACAGGACGCTTGGATAATGAGGGTGTTGAGGCCCTTAATCAGAAGTTCTGGAATAAGTTTGAAAAAGCAGATTTTTCAAACACGACCTTTGGTCTTTCTTACATGAAAGACGAGGATATGGATCCAACGGCCTATGAGGATATTACCAAGTCCCTCTATTATTCAGGGGCTAAGATTCTCAGTAAGGGAACATCAGGTCGACACAACGACGATTCATATACGGCGACAACTTGGTTTGTCAATTTTTACCGTATGATTTTAGAAAATGATTTTGGAAGGAAGGAGTAAGAATGTTCAGAAACAAGAAATCAGAAATCTTGTGGGGCTTAAACCACAAAGCCTACATGTATGGCTCAAAAATTGTTAAACGCCAAGATGGTTCTGTGCAATTTTGCAATCCTTTGGTGCCATCAGGAACGGAAATCCAGTCTTGGATGGCCATCCAAAACTATCAAGCTGCTCGTACCCAGCCTGCCCTCCCACTTTTGAAAAAAGGGCATAGCTATGACTTGACGGCTAATCTCGAAGCTGTCCCAACTGGCTCAGTCTTTTTGAAAGTCAGCTTTTTGGACCGTTATGACAATGAAATTAAGCAGCTGATTGAAAAAAGTACCCACATGACCTTTATTTACCCTCATGAGGCTTATACCTATCGTATTTCCCTCTTGAGTGCTGGGGTCAAAGAGCTGGATTTCTATAGCTTAAAACTGGAAGAAACAGGAGAAGAACATGTTTAAACAACTGAATCCTATTCTCCCTGTTAAGGAGATACTCAAGGAAATCAACGGCCTAGCCGATGAAATGGCCGGTCTGAGCAACCTTGAGTTGAAAAATAAAACGCAGGAATTTAAGGAGCGTTTAGCCCAAGGAGAAAGCTTGGACGACCTCCTGCCAGAAGCCTTTGCGGTTGTTCGTGAAGCAGATAAGCGCGTGCTAGGCATGTTTCCTTATGATGTTCAGGTCATGGGGGGCATTGTCATGCATCAGGGCCATATCGCTGAGATGAATACCGGTGAGGGTAAGACTTTGACGGCAACCATGCCAGTCTACCTTAATGCCTTGTCAGGTGAAGGGGCTATCCTCGTTACGACCAATGAATACTTGGCTATCCGTGACGCCGAAGAAATGGGGCAGGTCTATGAGTTCCTAGGTTTGACGATTGGTGTGCCTTGTGTGGAAGGCAGTAATGAGATGGAACCAGCTGAAAAGCGTGCCATCTATCAATCAGATATCGTTTACACGACCAATGCCAGTCTAGGTTTTGACTATTTGATTGATAACCTTGCTTCTAACCAAGACGGGAAATACATGCGTCCTTTTAACTATGCTATCGTCGATGAGGTAGACTCTGTCCTTCTTGATAGTGCGCAGACACCCTTGATTATTTCTGGTGCGCCCCGTGTTCAGTCCAACTACTATGGAATGATGGATACGCTTATGACCACCTTGGTCGAGGGTGAAGACTACATCTTCAAAGAGGAAAAAGGTGAAGTTTGGTTGACCACTAAGGGTGCCAAGGCTGCTGAAAACTACCTCGGTATCGGCAACCTCTACGATGAGGAAAATAGTACCTTTGCCCGTCATTTGCTCTTTTCACTTCGTGCCCACTTGCTCTATAAAAAGGACAAGGACTACATCATTCGTGATGGTAAGAAAGGGCCTGAAGTGGTCCTTCTTGATAAATCGACAGGTCGTCTCTTGGAATTGACCAAGCTCCAAGGTGGACTCCACCAAGCCATTGAAGCCAAGGAATTAGTGGCCTTGTCACAAGAAACCAGAGCCATGGCTTCTATCACCTACCAAAGTCTCTTTAAAAAATTCAAGAAAATTTCAGGGATGACTGGTACTGGTAAGGTTGCGGAAAAAGAATTTCTCGATACCTATGGTATGAAGGTCATTCAAATTCCAACCAACCGTAAGAAACAACGTATCGACTATCCAGATAAGATTTATGCGACTCTGCCAGAGAAGGTCTTTGCTTCTTTAGAGTATGTTAAGCATTATCATGAAAAAGGCAATCCTATCTTGATTTTCGTTGGTTCGGTGGAAATGTCAGAGCTTTATTCTTCTTTACTTTTGCGTGAGGGGATTGCTCATAACCTCCTAAATGCCAACAATGCACCTCGAGAGGCTGAGATGATTGCTGAGTCAGGACAAATGGGTGCCGTGACAGTTGCGACTTCAATGGCAGGACGTGGAACAGATATCAAGCTCGGCAAGGGCGTAGCTGAACTGGGTGGATTGGTCGTAATCGGTACGGAACGTATGGAAAGTCAACGTATTGACTTGCAAATTCGTGGCCGTTCTGGACGTCAGGGAGACCCTGGTATGTCTAAATTCTTCGTCTCACTTGAAGACGATGTGATTAAGAAATACGGTCCATCATGGGTTCACCGTACCTACAAAGAATATGCCATTAATGATCACATTGAGCCTAAGGAACTGACCGGTCGCAAGTATCGTAAATTGGTTGAAAAAGCCCAAGAAGCTAGTGAGAGTTCTGGTCGTACCTCACGTCGTCAAACGCTTGAATTTGCAGAAAGTATGAACATCCAACGTGAGATGATTTATGCTCAACGTGACCGTCTCATCTACCACAATCAAGGTTTGGACACTGTTATTGACGAGGTTCTTGACGATTTCATCGACCAAGCTATGGCTGAGGAAGATTTCTCAAAAGCGGAAAATCTTTACCATTTCATCTTGCGTAATATCAGCTTCCGCATCAATGAAATTCCTAAGGATTTAGACCTCAAGAATCGTGAGCAAGTCTTGGAACTCATCTACCAGTTTGCCTATCGTGAACTTGATGCTAAGAAGCAGGAGTTGAAAACCAAGGAACTTAACGAGTATTTCCAACGCCTATCCATGCTTAAGGCTGTGGATGACAACTGGGTAGAGCAGGTAGACTATCTGCAACAACTCCAAATGGCTATTGGTAGCCAACAACTCAGTCAAAAGAACCCGATTGTTGAATACTACCAAGAGGCTTACAAGGGCTTTGAAGCCATGAAACGTCAAATCAGAAAGGATATGGTTCGTAATCTTCTCCTTAGTCAGGTGCAAGTCACTAAAAAAGGAGATATCATCAGCCATTTCCCATAAAATAAGGAAATTATGACAGTATATAACATTAATTTAGGCATAGGTTGGGCCAGCAGTGGTGTCGAATATGCCCAGGCCTATCGTGCCAAGATTTTCAGGGAAATGGGACAAGAGGCAAAATTTGTCTTTATGGATCTCATCCTTGGAGATAATATCGAGCATATGACTAGCAAGATTGGTTTTGCAGACGACGAAATTATCTGGCTCTATAGTTATTTTACAGATGTTAAGATTGCGCCATCGACTATTAGCCTAGCAGAAATCGAGGCCATCTTACCTGCCAATCCTGAGCGCAAGGAAGTAGCTGGTCGCCTCATTCGTTACCATTATCCACAGGATGGTATGGTAGTGGCATGTAACCTTCGTGCGATGGACGAAGATGCAGTGGAAACAGTCAGCTACTTTGTCAATGACAAGCTCTTGCGCAAGGACTTTTACTCTTACACTCGTTACTGCAGTGAGTATTCTGCGCCTAAGGACAATCAAGCCAAGGTTTACCAACGTCGTTTTTATAACGAAGATGGGTCTACAGCCTATGACATGATTGTCGGAGACAATAATCAGGATATCTATCGTTTTCCTGATCAGGTTCTTTATGGTAAGCAAGAATTCCTTCGCTATTTCTTCAAACGTCTAGCCCTAACCAAGGATGATGTGGTCATCTTGGACCGTGAAACAGGTATTGGCCAGTTGGTCTTTGAAGAAGCGCAAGCTGCTCGCCTAGGTGTAGTGGTTCACGCTGAGCATTTTAGTGTCAATCAAACTGATGGCAACTATATTCTCTGGAATAACTATTACGAGTACCAGTTTACCAATGCGGACAAGGTTGATTTCTTTATCGTGGCAACTGATTGTCAGAAGGAAATTCTGCAGGAGCAGTTCCGTCGCTACACCAACCACGATCCAAAAATCTACACTATTCCAGTTGGAAGTCTTCCTGAATTGGTTGGACAGGACAAGCCACGTAAGCCATTCTCAATGATTACGGCCTCACGATTGGCTCAGGAAAAACACATTGACTGGTTAGTTCGTGCGGTTATCGAGGTTCATAAGACTTTGCCAGATATCACTTTTGATATCTACGGTAGTGGTAGTATGGATGCCAAGTTGCGTGAGATTATTGTCGAAGCACAAGCTGGCGACTATATCCGACTCATGGGGCATGCTGACTTGACTGACATTTATAGCCAGTACGAGGTCTACCTAACAGCTTCAACCAGTGAAGGTTTTGGCCTTACTCTCATGGAGGCGGTTGGTTCAGGTCTTCCGATGATTGGATTTGATGTGCCTTACGGAAATCAAACCTTTATCGAAGACGGGGTCAACGGTTATCTCCTCCCTGTCGCTGAAAATCATGTTGTGGATGTCATCACCAAGTCCTATAAGGATGCCATTGTCCGTCTCTATGAAAAAGGCAATATCGAAGCCATGCGTCAAAAATCTTATGACCTTGCCAAAGGCTTCTTGACCAGTCAAGTCAAGGCAGCTTGGAAACAGTTACTTGAGGAGGTACGCTCATGATATTCTTATGTGATTACTACAATCAAGCCAGTAAGGATCTAGCTTACTCACTTCAGGTAGCAGGCTATGATGCCACAACAGTTGTCATCAATCCAGATGGTTTTCTCCCTCAAGGCTCTCTCTCTCCTTTCACCTACTATGTGGAAGCAGAAGAGGAAACTGGTAAACCACGCTTTTTCAACCAAGTTCCTGTGCCAGCCTTTTGGGAAATTTCAGGGAACAATCAGATGGCGCGTGTGTCTAATCTTACCGAAGAACGTGCCCGCATCACATACCCAGAAGGTAGCAAGGCTCGTATCGTTAAAAGTGTCGAATGGTTAGACAAGTCAGGAAAGATTCGCCAAGTGGACCACTATAACAAATACGGATTCTGCTTTGCTAAAACCACTCATGATGAGAACGGTCAGGCAGTCTTTACCAGCTACCAAACCAAAGAAGGCGACGAACGTATCTTGGAAAATCATCTCACCAGTGATATTCTCTTGACTCTACCAGGACAAGCCCTCCGTCGTTTCGCCAACCGTACTGAATTTGTTAAAGCCTTCCTAGCTCAGGTCTTTGGTGATATCGATCACATTATCTTTAATAGCTTGGCAACACCTTTCGTCGTCTCATGGACTATGGAAAATAAGGGTGCCACTGATGTTCTTGTCTGGCAAGAGCCACTGGGTGATGTCCTTCCAGGCAATATGAATGGTATCTTAGAGGATAATTCAGCCAGAGCCAATGCCATCATCATTCCTGATAAGGTGACTTATGAAAAAGCCTTAACGTTAGTGCCTGAGGATAAAAAACATAAGGTCTTGTCACTTGGCTATGCCTATGACTTCAAGGAAAATCATGGCAAACCTCGTAATGCCTTTATTGCAACCAATTCAGACCAAATTGAGCGTTTAGAAGCCTTGGTTGAGTCACTCCCTGATGTGACCTTCCAGATTGCGGCAGTCACTGAGATGTCCCCAAGATTGCTCTCGATGATGCGTTATTCAAACGTTGTGCTCCATCCAAACGCTAGTCACAAGCAGTTGGACAAGCTCTATCAAGAGTCTGACCTCTATTTGGACATTAACCATCATAATGAATTGTATAAGGCGACACGAACTGCCTTTGAACACCAATTATTGATTCTGGCCTTTTCAGAAACAGCTCATGGACGTGATTATACAGCACCGGAGCATATCTATGCCAGTCAGAACTATCCAGCTATGGTTGCCAAGATTAAGCAGGTCCTAAGCGACAATCAAGCCATGCAAGAGGCCATGCAAGCTCAAGAAGCTCAAGCTAATACTCTGACTGCTTCTGAGTTGGCCGACCGCTTACAATCACTTTTAGGAGGAAATCATGTCTAAAAAAGATTTATTCTACGGTGACGTTGAAGGCCGTATGGAAGAACTCAAGCAAAAGCCTATCACAAAAGAAAAAGAAACCAGAGGAGAGAAGATCAACAAGAGCTTTTCAATCATGCTCGGCCTTGTTATTATCATCGGTTTGATCTTCACTCTTATTGGTTTGTTGAGGTAGTCTTATGATGTTAGTATTTATGGTTCTAGCAGTGATTCTTTCGGTTGCCCTTATCGTCCTAGTGACCATCCAACCGCGTCAAACGCAGATTTTCTCAACGGATGCCACTAGTAATATCGGTAAACCAAGTTATTGGGCTAGCCAACCGATTCGAAAAATGTTGACCTTGGCTATCAGCATAGCCCTCTTTATCCTCTTACTTATTTTTATGATTGTTTCTTATAAGTAAGTAGAGGACTTCCTACCATATAATAGAAAGAAGTATGTATGCGTGTACATTTTACGAATTTATTTGGGCAGTCCCCACGTAGTGTGGCCTTGATTGCCCAAAATGATACCATGAAGATTGCCAAGGAGCTTGGTGCCAATGAATTAGCAATCTATTTCTACGATAATAGCCAGGAGTCAAGTGGTGAATTAAATTCCCGCCTTGATGGTATTGTGGCAGGAGTGAGCTATGGCGATATTGTCTTCTTCCAGTCGCCGTCGTGGAATAGTGTCGCTTGGGACACTAGCCTCATTCATAAATTTAGGGCAGTGCAAACCAAACTTGTGATGTTCATCCATGATGTTCCACCTATAATGTTTCCTAGTAATTATTTCCTCATGCCTAACTACATTGAAATGTACAATCTTTGTGATGTCGTCGTTGTTCCATCAGAACAAATGCGTGATCGACTCATTGAGGAAGGGTTAACGGTCAAAAAGATTATTATCCAGGGACTTTGGGATTTGCCTCATAACCTTGACTTGCACAAACCAAGCTTCCAAAAGAAGCTCATCTTTGCTGGTAATCCAACTCGTTTCCCCCACATTCTCAACTGGCAGCAGGAGACACCTCTTCATGTCTATGCGGAAAAAGAAGAAGACAAGGATTATTCCAGAATTCAACTTGAAGGCTGGCGTAATAAACAGGAGCTCTTGTTTGACCTTTCTAAAGGAGGTTTTGGTCTTGTCTGGGGGAATTCAGAAAAATCTGAAGATGAGCTTGATTACTATAAGTTGAATATTTCCTATAAACTCTCTACCTATTTAGCTGCAGGCTTGCCAGTTGTGGTGCCTGACTATCTTTCAAATGCTGACTATGTCAGAGAACATGGCCTAGGCTTTGTTGTTTCGAGTCTGGAAGAAGCAGACCGTTGTGTACAAGAATGTACAGAAGAGCAGTATGCTCAGATGGTTGCTAACGCACAATACACTGCTTACCTCATTAGCAATGGTTATTTCATCAAGAAGCTTTTTATCGATGCTATCATGGCATTAAGCTAATTGAAAAAGGATTATCGAAAGGTAATCCTTTTTTTGTGACAAATCTGAGCATATATCTTGACTATTTATAAATTATTCAAATCATTTTCACTTTAGACTTAAGGATTTAAGGAAGACCTGTCTCTAATTAGGATTAATGTTAAAAAATAGCCAATAATAGTTAAACAGATGTAAAGAATTCGCCTAAAACAATTGATTGTAATTGTGTGACAATTTATCAAAAATGGAATTGTTGGATAATTTTAAACCGAACGATAGTCAGCTTAAAAATGAGAACAATAGAAACAAGTAGCATAAAATAGAGGGTTTCAACCGTTTGCACATAAAAATAAGGGTAATTGTTTATAGTAATCAGAAAATTCAGAATTGCGAAAACCTTACATTTTTTAGAGAAAATGAGATAAAAAAGAACAATTTTTAGTTAACTTGTGTTATATTATAAATTGTAATTTCCAGATTAGGAAATAACTCATATTTTTAGGAGGTAAATATGTTTTTTAGACGTAACGAAGGTGAATTCCGCGAAACCGATCGCGTGACTCGCTTCAAACTTATCAAATCGGGTAAAAACTGGCTTCGTGCTGCAACATCAAACTTTGGACTTTTTAAAGTTGTTAAAGGTGGTGCAGACGCTCCGTCAGTATCAGTTCAAAATGTAGAAGAAAAAACTTCTCTTCTTTCAGGTCAAGCACTCCTTAAAGGGATTGCAGCAGCAGGTGCTGTGGCAGGTGGTGCAGTAGCTACTTACACAGCTCAAGCCGAAGAAACAACTGCACCAGCTTTGGAAAGCCAAGCAACTACAAACCATGACGTATTGGCAAACTCTGAGGCGGCTGTATTGAGCGCTGCTCCAGTATCTGAAACAGTAGCTTCAGAAGCTCCAGCAGTAGCATCAACAAGCCAAGAGTCTACAAGCTCTTCAGTTGACGCTCAAGCAAGCACAGATGCTTCAGTTTCAGTATCACAATCTGTATCAGCAGAATTGTCACAAGCTATCTCAGAATCTGTTTCACTTAGCAAAGTGAACTCAACATCTGAAAGCCAATCACACACTGAAAGCAACAGTGGTTCAAACTCAGAATCATCTTCAGCTTCAGAATCAGCAACTTCAACAGCTGCAACTGCATCAGAAACAGCGACACAAGAAGATGAAAAAACTATCTTGGATCAAAACGTTTCAGAAGCAGAATTGCTTGTAGGTATCGCTAAAGATTACCAAGCTAAGTTGACTGATACAGCTGCTAAAGCTGAAATCCAAACTGCTATCACAACAGTTCAAGAAGAAGTTGCTAAATCAACAACATTGATTGCTGCGTCAGCAACAAACGCTGCTTACGCAGAACAACGTGAGCGCCTTGGTAACGCTGTTGACAACATGATGACTAAGATCACTGACAACGGCTTCACAGGTAACTCAGTAGTTAACGGTGTTGCAGCAGTTACTGCACAGTTGGCACCAATCGCTACTTCAAATACACTTTCAGCAGGTGTTGACGCAACTCCAGGAATGGACGATGCTAACGGTGCGACACTTACTGATAAGTCAACTACAATTCCTGCAGGATACTCAGCTGACCCAGCTTCAGGTCGTTTGACATTTGGTATTTGGAATCTTTCTTCATACAACCAACTTTACAACAAAAACTACTACATTACTTTGTCTGTAGACAAGACAAAAAGTGCATCAAATCCAAATGTATTCGTTCGTTTGGTTGATAAAACAACTGGTAGTGAAGTTGCGAATACAATATTAAGTAATGCTGTTGCTGGCAAAGAAATCAATCTTGGTGAGCTTTCAAGTCAGAAGTACTATCCATACCTTGTTTATAATGCTTCTACTGATGGAAGTCCGTCTAGTGTTGATATCATTATCAAGCACAATGAAGATTTGAATCCTAGTGGTTTTGATTACAAGACAGAGCAAGTCTATGACTACCTTACACCTGCTAACCAAGGTGAAAAGAAACCGAACGTTGAAATTGCTGTACCATCAACTAAGATGAATCAAACAACTCACTACAAGGTAGTGGATACTACATCTTCAACTTATAATGCTTCACGTTCAGCTTCAGATACAACAACTCAAAGTTACAAACCAACTGGTAATGAAACAGAACTTGCTTCATTTACTCAAACAGGTATTCAAGGTCAAAATTATACAGCTTCTAACCCACGTTCATTTGACGGTTATGTTTTGTATCAACAGGCTGATTCTTCAACTATGTCTGGTGAATTAGGTAACACCGTAGGTGCTAAATATGCCGAACTTAAGGGTAGCCGTCAACATTACTATGTGAAACGTATTCGTGAAGTAGTTGCCAACGATGGTTCAACAGTTACTAAGATGTATGTATTGGATCCATCTGCTGTTTCTACTTATAATGAATCAGTAATGGCAAATAACACTGATACAACAGGATATACACTTGTTTACACTTCTCCAGTGATTAAACCAGGTGACAAGTATATTCCTGCAGCAACTAATATGGATGCTGATAAACGTCTCGTTTCAAGCAAGAACGGTGACTACCAATTGTCTGTTTCTCCATGGCACAATCCAGATAAACCAAATGAAGGTTTAGTATATATTACAGGTTGGTATACAGCTGGTCATTACAACGATGCAAATTATATGTTCATTGATGAACCTAAGGGAACTGCAAGTGCTGTAACTGGTGGTAATACTCAAAATGTAATCGGTGGACGTACGAAGTATGCTATCAATCAAGCAACAGGTCAGATTATCACTGATTCTTCAGGTAATCCAGTGAAATCTACAAGTGGATTTGGTGTCCAATACTCAATTCCAGATGCAAGTGAAAAACCATCTGGTGATACGGTTCACTACTACCGTAAGTTCACTGATTCTGAGTCAGCTTCACAATCACAATCGCAATCTAACTCACAATCATTATCTGAATCAGAAGTAGCATCTAATTCACTATCTAGATCAGAAAACCAATCAGCTTCTGAATCATTGAGTCAATCAGAAGTTGAATCAACAAGTAAATCAGTATCTGAGTCAACAAGCGCTTCAACGTCTGAAGCAGCTTCAGTATCAGCAAGCCAATCAGAATCATTGAAAACTTCTGCGTCTGAATCAGCTTCAGTGTCAGGAAGTCAATCAGTATCGTTGAGTACATCAGCGTCTGAATCAGCTTCAGTATCAGGAAGCCAATCAGCATCATTGAGTACATCAGCATCTGAATCAGCTTCAGTATCAGCAAGCCAATCAACATCGTTGAGCACTTCAACTTCTGAATCTATCTCTGTTTCAGCTTCTATTTCAGAATCAATTTCAATCGTTACAAATAACTCTGAATCAGAATCAACTTCGTCATCTGAGTCAGCCTCAGCATCATTGAGCGATTCAGCATCTGTATCAGAATCAGCAAGCACATCAGCTTCAACATCTGTATCAGAATCAGCAAGTGCATCTGAGTCAGTATCTGTATCTGCATCAGCAAGCCAATCAGCATCATTGAGTACATCAGCATCTGAATCAGCTTCAGTATCAGGAAGCCAATCAGCATCGTTGAGTACATCAGCATCTGTGTCAGAATCAGTATCAGGAAGTCAATCAGCATCGTTGAGTACATCAGCATCT
>NZ_KV832052.1:22348-23125 GCF_001837325.1 Streptococcus sp. HMSC065H07 | reverse complement strand
CTGAAGCATTGATGTGGATACTTACGAAGATATCTGATTCAGAGGCATTGGCTGCACGAGAGCGATCCGTCAAATCAACATAGGTATCGCTGGTACGTGTGGTCACAACTTGATAACCTTCTGATTCTAGTTTAGCTTTCACACGGCTTTGGATGGCCAAAGTCAAGCTCTTTTCAGAAATACCAAAGTACGAAGCTCCTAGATCATAGCCACCATGGCCAGCATCTAGATAAATAACCTTATTTAAAACATCGTAATTTCCTCTTGATGCCGAACCGATTTTCTTAGGTGCTACCACATCAGCTGAAGTTGCTCCAAAGCCAATATTCTTACCAGAAGCATCAACAATATAGCCATGAACGATATACTTGCCTGAATTACACTTGTGCTGACTGGCTGAAATAGTCACCTTGTAGGAACCATCCTCCTGCTTTGTAGCATTGTGCCAAACAAGGTCGTCTTGGCCATTTTGTTCAGACCAGACAGGTATTACCACACCTGAAATACCACTTAGATTCGTCAGATTGGTGATAAGAACATCAAAAGTTCCACGATTTTTATCATCATTGGTAATAGTCAATGTTCCTTGAGTCTTAGTGATATCAAGTGTCACTTGTTTGCCACCTAGGCCAATGAATTTACCATCATTGTCAACCAAATAGACATGAGAGTTATAGAGACCACTATCTCCCTTATGATTGCTTGAACGAACGGTTACCTTATAATCTCCATTGGCTTGCTTAGCTGCCTTGTACCAGATGATATCATCTTGACCGT
>NZ_KV832052.1:940-22248 GCF_001837325.1 Streptococcus sp. HMSC065H07 | reverse complement strand
ATTGTTGAGACCAGTGATAGCAAGGTCAGCTTTGAGATATTGACTCTCTACTCCTTCATTTTCTACGGTAGAAATGGAATTATTACACATTGCATCCCATTCATAAAGTTTATAGGCTTCGATCAAACGGATAAGTTTTCCGGGATAACTTGGATCTGTCGCATATCCTGCATTCTTCAGTTCTTGAGCCGCAATGCGATAGTCTGTTTCATTCACAACTTTTCGGTAATTGTCTTTTCGCCACTCGGTACTCGTGAAAAATTTTGCATGGTCTACTACGCTATCATTCCATGAGGCATATTTTCGAAAAGCAGCATTGACTGTGATATAGTCACCATTAAGATATTCCTGTGTAGGTACAGTTACTATTTCTCCATGCCAGTCCTCTGAATCTTTAATGCCAAAAAGATTATTGTTGGGAACCTTAGCAAGTTGAGAGCTTCCCCAACCACTTTCTAGAATAGCTTGCGCTGCCGTGATAGATGGAAGGATTCCTTCTTTGGCTCCATCCATGGCTCCTTGCTTAATGGCACTAAGAAATTGACGTTGATTCTGATCAATTTGGCTAGTATCATCTGCCTCTTGATAAGAGCTTGTGGTCACAGAACTATTGGTTAAGACAGCTATTTTTGAAGAATCTTCTAGACTAGTTTGCTTCTCCTCTAATACCCCTTCACTTTGTAGATTCATTTGACTCGTTGAATCATCGTGTACTCCTGCTTCAGAGTAGCTTGCCGCATGATTATCAGAATTTTCTTTCAAAGATGAAGATGTATCAGTTGGCGACAACATTTCATCTGCTTTCGCCGAATGACCAGACATTCCTAAAAATAAGATTGTCAGCATGACACCGCACAGTCCATAAGCTTTACTTTTCTTAAATCCAAAATGAAATCCTAATTGCATCATAATTTCCTTTTCTACTTACAATTTCTACTAATTCATTTTAAAACGATGAAACTATCAGTATCATAACGTCATAATATGAACTATCACCAATTTATTCGCAAAAAAAGCTAGAAACTTATCAAAAGTTCCTAGCTTTTTTAGTAGTATTGAAATATTAATCGACATCAACGAAACCAAAACGTGATAGAGGATACAATCTGAAAGAGATGACACCTTTAATTTGATCTTTGTCAATGAGACCAAACTTACGACTATCATCTGTATTACGACGATTATCGTTCAGTACAAGGTACTGCCCCTTTTCAATCTTAGTTTGTTTATTATCTGTCAATGTTGCAATGGAAAAATCATCAGTGAAGAAATTCCCAGGTGAAACTGTCGCCAAATAAGCTGATTTACCCTTACTAATATAGGCTTCGTCAACTGACTTATCATTAACATAAAGGAAATCATCCATAGCTGTCACGCTCTTACCCTCATCAGCAATAACACGCCCAATGTATTCTTTACCATTAACTGTATAAAGAATAAAATCTTTTTTCTGAGGCTTAACATTTTTATTGAAAGTAACATAGTCACCAGCATGAATATAGTCATTAGCCTGACCTTCAGTCACACGGTGTGTTGAGAAGACAAAAGCTCTCAACAACAAAATCATTACAATGGCAAGAACTGCTATGATAATATTTCGAATTAAATCTCTCTTAACCATATTCACTCCTTATGGGTTCTAATAAAATCATAACATAAATAGAGAAATAAAAAAAGAGGGAGTGAGCAAGCCCAATGTATCTCTCCCTCTCTTAAACCCAATGATTAAAACGTTTCACAGCTTAATAGTCCTCAAGAAATGTTTGCATATTGACATCATCTGGAACTAAGGCAAGGTATTTTTCAGCCGTTGCACGCGCCTGATCCCTGTAACCAAATTCACGCAAAATATATGCATAATCATGGAGGAATTCAGGATTTTCAGATAAATCTTTAGCCAAATCTTGATAGATTTGAAAAGCTTCTTCATCATCATCAAGAGCTTGGTAGGCCTTGGCAATGTTCCAACGAGCCAAAACAGAATAAACTTCATAATCGGCTAGAGCCACTAGATCCTCGTAACGTTCTTCTTCCAAATAGAGCGTACTTAATCGTAAGATAATCTCATCTTGGTCCTCAGCCAATGGCAAGGCTTGCTTCAAATAAGATTCAGCAGATTGAGTGTCATGCAACTCGTAGGATAACTGTGACGCTAGCAAAAGTAATTGAACATCAAAGGCATTTTTAGAAATCCCTTGTTGTGCCATTCGTAAAGCCTCTTCAGTTTTATGTTCTGCATGTAACGACAAAGCGTAAATATACTCATAACCTTCGAAATCAGCAGACATGGTTTCTATCTGCTTAAAGTAAAAATTAGCTTTTTGATACTCTTCTTGATCATAGAGCAAAGTGGCTAACTCAAAAGCAACGGTATCATCGTACTCAATTTCAATAGCTTTTTCCAAAAATTCACGAGCAGCTTCAAACTTTCCAAGACTGGCATAAGCCTTACCAATGCGTTCATAAGTAGAAACGCCAGTCATCGCAAGAAGGTCACGATTATCTAATTTAGCATAGTAATGAATTGCTTGTTCAAAATTTCCAAGTTCAAACTCCATCTCAGCCAAACCAAAAATAATCAATGAGTCATCTGATAATTGACTTGCCTCCAACAACTTATCACGTGCCACATCAGTTAAGCCCTCCATTTGGTAGAGGTCAGCCTTTACAATTAAAGCAGACAAATAGTCGACAGAGTCTTCAGGTATGGCATCCAAATAGAGAAAAGCCTCTTCAATATCACCATCTTCGGCAGCAATTTGTGCTAGATTGACATTAACCTCTGGAAAATCAAAGCGAACTTTTTCGTAAATTTCCTGTGCCTGTGGTAAGAAACCAATAGATTCTAAGTATTGGCCCAACTCAACAAGAACCTCTGCAGGGTCCTCTCGTAAAGCTTTTTTAAAATATTTGTCCGCGTGGTCTAAATCTTGGTTTCCAATAGAGGCAACCATTTTTTCACTATTTAACATCGTCTTTTTGTCCTTCATTTTCTAAATCATCTTGATAAAGATTACTTACAGAACGGTACCAATCAAAAATCTCTCTAACAACAACCTTGACAGAGGCATAAATTGGAATCCCCAATAAGACGCCCCAAACACCGTAAAGAGAACCTGCTGTCAAGAGAATGAACATAATGGTAATCGGGTGAATGCTTAGTTTATTTCCCAAAACAAGTGGAGAAACAAAACGTCCTTCAATAGTTTGCTCAATGACAAAAATGATGAGGACCTTGATCAGCATAGCAGGTCCTTGCACCAGCCCCATGATTACAACTGGTACCATAGCAAGAAAACTTCCTAGATAAGGAACCATGTTTAGAAAACCTGCCATAATACCAAAAGTCATACCATATCGAAGACCTACAATCTTAAACATAATACAGAACATAATGGCAACGACAATAGCGACTGTAACCTGGCCTTGAACATACCCTTCGAGCTGACTATTAATATCTGAAAGCATACGAACAGTTGTTTCACGAAAGCGAGTTGGTAAGGCTGAGACAAAGCTATGTTTCATCTTTTGGCTATCTCTTAAAAGGTAGAAGAGAATGAAAGGTGCCAAAATAATAGCTACTGTCACCCTTGCTACTGTGCTTGCAAAAGTCCCAACCCATGTCAAAGCCGATGAAGAAAAGTTCTCAGCATAGTTGACCATTCTCGCTGAGAAATCACTAAGCATGGACTCTAGATCACCGTGGAAATTGGAAAGAATAGGAAGATTAATCCAACGTTCCGTCTCACTATTGGCACGTGCAATATATGATGGTGCATTTCTTATTAGGATCAAAATTTGATTCTGCAGGCTAGGGATGGCTGTTGAAATCCCCCAAACCAAGAGCAAACCAAGGATAGCGTAGATGACCAAGATAGACATGGTTCGGTTTAGTCCAGTTCTTTCTACAAGTAGTACCAAAGGTTTTATTAAGTAATAAAGGAGCATGGAAATAACCAGTGGCAACATAATAATGGTCATAAACTGAATGACGGGTGAAAAAATAGGACTTATCTTTGTGAAAATCAAAACCGTCAATCCAATCAAAAGTAAGATGAAGAAGGCTACAACCGCCTGATTATTCAATATCCACTTAAAAAACCATGTTTCTGAAAAATTTTCTGTTTTTTTACGCTTCATAGTTCCTCCCTATTTATCATAAAATGTTACAGTTTTATCTACCAAGTTCTGGTTACGATCGTAGCTAAATTTTGCAGAGAAGAAAGGTCTATCTTCAAGAATCCACTTGAAAATCTCATAGTCACCTTCCCAAGTTGGTTTAGATAAGACCTCATCATATGGTACCCATTCAAGCGTTCCTTCACGAGACTCTTCATCTGAGATGAGTTCTCCTTCAAAACCAGTTACCTTAAAGACATAGGTGTACCAATCATGACCGGGGGTAAATTCTGGGAAGGTAATCATACCTTTAAAATCCATCTCAGTCACTGTAAAATGGGTTTCCTCGAGAATTTCACGACGAGCACATTCATCTGGTGTCTCTCCAGCTTCTAGTTTTCCCCCGACAGAAATCCACTTTCCTTCATGAACATCATTAGGCTTTTTATTACGATGTAGGAGCAAAAGCTCCTTTCCATTGTCAATATAACAAATGGTAGCTAACTTTGTCATAATGCATCTCTTTTCCAATGTTTTTTAAATATTATACCAAATATGGGATTGGATTTGGGCTTTGAGCAGACGATTTTGAGATATAGTTGAAAATCTGCTTTTCTGAATCTCCGGACAAACAAAAAGAGAACCAAAATAGTTCTCCTTTAATCTCTTAGTATTTCAAATAACGGCGCATTGCCATACGTGACCCAATCGAACCGATAATAATACCGACTGCGAAGAGGGTTCCGATAACCGCATAGACAAACCACTCTGGATCATACATCGAAATACCACCTTTGACAAAATCTGGATTCAAAGATGAGTAAACCATGTGATACAAAAGATAAATGAGCCCAGAAGGAATGATGGCACCAAGTGCTCCAATCCAAGCACCTTCCATCAAGTAGGGACGACGAATGTATGAATTCTTAGCACCTACCAAACGCATGATTTGAATTTCAGTCGCACGTGACATAATGGTAATACGGATGGTATTTGAAATCAATAGGACAGCCACAATAGTTAAGAGTGCTGTGGCAATGATTCCCCAAAATTGAACACGTTTCATAGTGGACATCAGAATTTCAGTATCTGAGCCACCAAAGTTAGCATTATCAACACCCTGAATGGCTTTTGCTTCCTTGGCAACTCGACTGACATCATCTGGTGATTTCGTTTGGACGATGTAAACATCAGATAGTGGGTTAGCATCTCCAGTAGCTGTCTCGAAACTTGAACCCATTGTTTCAATCAGTTGTTTCTTTTGCTCTTCTTTACTAGAGAAAGTAACCTTATCTACACCTTTGATTTTGGTCAAAGCATCATAAATCTTATGGTAGTCTTTATTAGCAACAATCTGTCCAGAAAGTTCCTTGACTGTTTTCGAGGCATCTGATGAATCTGGATCCAAGTAGACATTGACCTGAATATTCTTTTCAATATCTGAAGCCAATTTCTGCGTATTTAAAATAACAGAGCCAAAGACACCTAAAAGTGAAAGAACAATCATTACCGAAAATACTGCCGTAAGTGTCGACAATAGATTACGTTTGAGATTCTTAATCGATTCTCCTAAATGGCGGAAAAAGCGTCTAATCATGGTAACCGTACTCTCCTTCCTCTTCATCACGAACAATACGTCCTTCTTCAATCGCAACGACACGATGACGAAGGTTATTAACGATAGTTGAGTTATGGGTTGCCATTAAAATGGTAGTCCCTTGCAAGTTAATACGTTCAAGGACTTGCATAATTTCCCATGAAATCTCTGGGTCCAAGTTCCCTGTTGGTTCATCCGCAATCAACACTTTTGGATTATTTACAATAGCACGTGCAATAGCGACACGCTGTTGCTCACCACCAGACAATTGATTTGGGAATGAACGCATCTTGTGTTTAAGACCAACCAACTCGAGTACTTCTGCCACTCGTTTCTTGATATGACGAGGTTTCTCACCAATAACTTCCATGGCATAAGCAACATTTTCAAAAGCTGTTTTCTTTGGAAGAAGTTTATAATCCTGGAAAACAACTCCAATGGAACGTCTCAAGAGTGGAACATCTTTCTTACGAAGTCGGGTTAAATCGAACTCTCCAACCTTCATAGAACCACTCGTTAATTTTTCTTCTTGGTAGAACAAGCGAATTAAACTTGATTTACCAGCACCAGAAGGGCCGACTAAGTAAACAAACTCCCCAGAGTTAACAGACAAATCAATGTGTCTAAGGGCTGTTGTTGACTTATCATACTTCTTAGTAACATCTTTTAATTCAATAAGAGCCATAATGTCAGTATTCAACTACTAAAGTAGCCGAACGCCTTCCTTTCATTGAGATAAAGTATCTAAATACTTAAAAATAGTATATCGTTACTATTCTTCCATACGCCACTTGAGGTAGGCATCGATGAAGCCTTCAATATCTCCATCCATTACCTTATCAACCTGGGCAACTTCATAACCTGTACGGTGATCTTTAACCATGGTATATGGCGTGAAAACGTATGAGCGAATTTGGCTTCCCCAAGTGATTTCTTTCTTATCACCTTTCAAAGCATTCACTTCTTCTGCTTTCTTTTCTTGCTCCATTTGATAGAGCTTAGCTTGAAGCATCTTCATCGCACGGTCACGGTTCCCGTATTGTGTACGGTCAACCGTTGAAGCTACAACAATACCTGTTGGAATGTGGGTCAAACGCACACCTGTAGAAACCTTGTTGACGTTCTGACCACCAGCACCACCTGAGCGGAATGTATCCATCTTGATATCATCGTCACGAATCTCTACTTCAATGGTATCATCCAATTCAGGCATGACTTCCACTGATGTAAAAGAGGTATGACGACGTTTGGCAGAGTCAAATGGTGAAATACGAACCAAACGGTGGACACCCATTTCTGACTTGAGGAAACCATAAGCATTAGGTCCTTCAAAAGCAAGGGTTACAGATTTGATTCCAGCCTCATCACCCGCCTGATAATCCAAAGTTTCGACCTTGAAACCTTTGGCATTTCCATAACGTTGGTACATACGGAGCAACATATCAGCCCAGTCTTGAGCTTCTGTCCCACCAGAGCCTGGGTGAATTTCCAGGATCGCATTGTTATGGTCATAAGGTTCAGACAAGAGCAATGTCATCTCGTAACTTGTCATAATCTTATCAAGTTTTTCGAGTGTTTCTTCAAGCTCTTCTTGAACACTATCATCTTCTTCCAACATTTCTAAATAAAGCTCTGTCTCGTCAGAGAGTTCTTGCATATTGTTGAAAGTTTCGTATTTCATTTTTAGCTCATTTAACTCTTGTGAGGTCTTTTGAGCTGCAATATTATCATTCCAAAAATCTGGCTCAGTCATTCGGTTTTCGAGGAGCGCAATGTCCTCTTCCAAACGATCTAAGTCAAAGAGACCTCCCGAAGCTCACGAGCTTCTCTTGATTTTCAGAGATTTTTTGGCGAATTTCTGCCACTTCCATGGATAGGTTTCCTCCATTTTATAGTATTATGCTTAATTCTAGCATAAATCACTTAAATTTGCCATTTTGCACACACAAGCTCCCACTCCGCTTGGGATTCTTCATCCTTAGGTGACAGTTCCCTCATGTAATCTAACATAGCCTCATCGGGTTTCTTAACAATCTCACCGAGAGCCCAAATGGCAGTCGCCGTATGGATGGGATTATTATTCTTATCAATTATCTCCATCAGTTTGACAATAGCATTGCGATCATGTAGGTTAGCCAAGGCAATAATAGCATTACGTTGAAGAATATTCTTCCCGCGCCATGAACCGGCAATCATCCCAAATTTCTCCTTGAAGGATTTGTTGGTCAGCTCAAGAAAAGGAAGTAATTCGGGCATGGCAAGCTCAGGATCAATGTCCGAAGCCAGTGGATTATCGATACCTCTGTTATATGGACAGGAAATCTGACAAATGTCACAACCATAGATAACAGTCTTTATCTTCTTTCGAAACTCCATATCCATCATGCCTTTATCCTGTGTTTGAAAGGATAGGCAACGACGAGCATTCATAGTCCCATCGCCAATGAGACAAGATGTCGGACAGGCATCCAAACAACGACGGCAATCCCCACAACCATAATCAACTTCTTGGTCTGGTTCAATCTCTAGATTAGTGATAAGCTCACCAAGATACATGTAGGACCCGTATTCTTTCGAAATAACTAGTCCATTCTTTCCGATAAAGCCAATACCAGCTCGCTTGGCCACTGCTGTATCGACCAAGGCTCCAGTATCCACCATACCTTTATATTCGAAGTTTTCCGTCAGTTTTTCAATGCCTTCTGCAAGGCGTTTTAGTTTGTCCTGCAAAACATAGTGATAATCTAGACCCCATGAATTTGGAGTGATTTTGCCACGCTTATATTCTGTTTTTTGAGGTTGTTGTGGCAGCTTATGCGGATAGGCAACTGCAATGGAAATGATGGTTTTAGCTGATTCCAAGGTCAACTTAGGATAAATACGCTCTTCAATATTTTTATGTTCAAAGCCTGTTGTTCGCCCTTCTTCGACACCAAGTCGAAGGGATTTTTCCAGATAGGCGAAATCATCGGCGGTAGTAAAACCAATTTTTGAAATGCCAATCTCCTTGGCCATCTTTTGAATTTCTAATTTGATATCCATATTATTATCATAATGAAATTGTAGTCTAAGGGCAAGTATTTTCCACCATCTTCATTTACAGACAAGCCTTAACCTTTTTGTTACAATGTTTCTATGACGAGACTTGCAGTAATGAGTGATTTACATATTGATATTAATCACTTTGAAACATATGAAATTGATACTCTTATAAAGTGCCTAAAAAATCAAGAGGTTAGCCATCTCCATATCGCTGGTGATATTTCTAACCATTATTTTATCGACACAAAACCTTTTCTACGAAAACTGTCTAAGGAGGTCAAGGTCACCTATAATTTAGGCAATCATGATATGCTTGATTTAGAAGATAACCTTATTGATAATCTTGATTTTCAGGTGATAAATTTAAGTAGTAAGACATTATTGGCTTTTCACGGGTGGTATGATTATTCCTATTCAGATGAGACGTTAGATAAGATTCTTAAACGTAAGAAACAACTTTGGTTCGACCGACGACTTAAACGATTGGGGACTGATCCGGATATCTGTCAAACTAGTCTTAAAAGGCTAGATAATGCCTTAAGTGAGTTAGACACTAGTAACCTTATAGTTGCCATGCATTTTGTTCCTCACAGCCGCTTTACCATGACGCATCAACGTTTTGCACCTTTTAATGCCTACTTAGGCTCGGAAAAATTCCACCATATTTTCGCCAAGCATGGCGTTAAAGATGTTGTTTTTGGTCATGCCCACCGCAGTTATGGGACGGTAACTATTGATGGTGTAACCTATCACTCGCGTCCTCTTGGATACCGACGAGAATGGGATTTAACCATTGACTTTGTTTCCAATCACCCCAAACTCAATCCTACTGGAACATGGAACCTCTCCAAACGTTACAACCTGGTCAAGAAACGGTCGGAGTTTTTAGAATATGAAAAAAAGGAACTGGCAAATGAGTTCCTTTCATCCATGACACTATTTGATTTGTAGAACGACTCTTTAGGAGTCGTTTTTTAGTCGGTGAAAAATCCCTGCTTTTGAAGGTCCTTCAAGGTATTCGCACGATTGGCAACGGATTGATCCATTGTCTTTGCAATCTGTGTTGTAAATTCATCAACTCTGTTATTGAGATCACGAAGGTCATAATACTCATGAACTTCAGCGTCGTAATCTTTTAGCTCATCTAAGGGATGTTCTAAGTCTCGATAATAATTTTCCATATGGATGACGTGACGGGGTAAACGAGGTTTAAGCTGCGGTTCTTGATCTGGCCAACCAACTGCTAATCCTACTGCTGGATAGACATACTTTGGAAGTTTGAGAAGCTCTGAAAGTTTAGCGTTATCATTCAAGATACTGCCAAGGTAAACTGTTCCCATACCTAAACTCTCAGCAGCTACTACCATATTTTGAGCAGCTATCATAGCATCCGAGAAGGCCGAGATAAAGCGTTCGGGACTACCTTGGACCAAGGCTTCAGCACCTTTAGCCTCTGCAATCAGTGTGTTACGTCTTTGGTCCACAACAAATACAAAAAGATGCCCAGCATTTGGAATATAGGGTTGGTTAGCAATCTCTGCAATTTCTTCCTTCAATGTTTCATCAGTAATACTGATAATCGAATAGGACTGTCTAAAATTACTCGTTGCTGTATGTCTGGCAACATCAACCAAAAGGTTAACTTCTTCTCGTGTCAAAGCTAGAGGTTTAAATTGACGGATGCTACGGTGATTGAGTTGTGTCTTAATAGTCTCGTTCATGGCCTTCTCCTTAACTTGTGATCATTTCTCTTCAATTATAAACAAGACTCCTCCTGAATTCAAGATATGATAAGAAAAAGCCAGAGACCATTATCTCTGACTTTATGTCTTAAATAGCGTCCTTATCCTTACCAAGGGCACGTTGAATAGCTTTGACTAATTCAACCAATACCACAATCAAGAAGGAACCTACAATAACTGCAAGCCATTGTGTCATACTAAGGTGTGACACATGGAAGAGGTTATTAAATCCAGGAACTACGATAGTTGCCATCAAAAGAACGAAGGCTACTGGAATTGCCCAGTTGAAAGTCTTGTTTCTAAAGAGGCCAACTTTAAAGACTGATTGATACACAGATTTAACGTTAAAGGCATGGAGCAACTGAATTAATCCAAGTGTTGCAAAAGCCATTGTAAGGGCATCCGCATGAATTTCTGCTTGTGTATGATGCTCTGGGAAGACAAGGCCCCAACCATATACTGCAAGAACGAGGATGGTTTGGAAAACACCTTGATACATGATAGCACCGAAGACACCTCCATCAAAGAAGTTCGATTGACGTCCACGAGGTTTATGAGTCATAATACCTGGTTCTGCTGGCTCAACACCAAGAGCGATGGCTGGAAGGGTATCTGTTACCAAATTAATCCAGAGAAGATGTACTGGTTGAAGCACATCCCAACCAAACAGTGTGGCAAAGAAGATAATAAAGACTTCGGCCATGTTGGCTGACAAGAGGTACTGGATTGATTTTTGAATATTTGAGAAGACCTTACGCCCTTCTTCTACAGCAACAATAATTGTCGCAAAGTTATCATCGGCAAGGACCATATCAGAAGCTCCCTTAGAAACCTCTGTACCTGTGATTCCCATACCGATACCAATATCAGCTGTTTTAAGTGATGGTGCATCATTAACCCCGTCACCTGTCATAGCAACAACCTTGCCATCATTTTGCCAAGCCTTGACGATACGAACCTTGTGTTCAGGAGAAACACGCGCATAGACAGAGTACTGTTTGAAGACTTTCTGGAATTCTTCATCAGAAAGCTCATTAAGCTCAGCACCAGTAAAGACATGATCTTCCGTATCATTTGGATCGATGATACCGAGACGCTTGGCAATGGCTTCTGCCGTATCTTGGTGGTCACCTGTAATCATAATTGGACGGATTCCCGCTTCTTTAGCGACACGGACAGCCTCTGCTGCTTCTGGACGTTCTGGGTCAATCATACCTACCAAGCCTGAGAAAATCAAATCAGACTCAACAACCTCAGATTCCAAGGTAGGAATATCATTCGTTGTCTTATAAGCCATCATCAAGACACGAAGAGCTTGTTTTGCCAAGTCCTTATTAGTCGCAAGGATAGCTTGTTTGTCTTCATCCGTGATAGGACGAACCTCACCATTGATTTCAATACGAGTCACACGTTTGAGCAATTGGTCAGGCGCACCCTTGACGGCTACAAAGTATGTACCATCCGCTTCCTTATGGATAGTAGACATGAGTTTACGGTCAGAGTCAAATGGCAACTCTGCCACACGAGGCTCTGATTTCAAGACGTCATGAACATCAAAGTTGTGGTCCAAACCAAATTGAACAAGGGCTGTTTCCGTTGGATCCCCAATTAGCTTACCATCTGGGTCCACCTTGGTATCATTGGCAAAGTTCATAATACGAAGGGTTGTATTGTCAGCACCAAGTTCTGTTGCAGCGCTTTGCAATTGACCGTTTGTATAGACTTTTTCAACAGTCATTTGGTTCATGGTTAAGGTACCAGTCTTATCTGATGCGATAATCTCAGTTGAACCAAGAGTCTCAACAGCTGGCAATTTACGAACAATCGAATTACGTTTGGCAAGAGTCGTTGTTCCAAGTGACAAGAGAATCGTTACAATAGCAGGCAAACCTTCAGGAATCGCGGCAACGGCTAGAGCAACGGCAACCATCAAGCCTTCGAGGGGCTGTTCACCACGAATGAAGACACTAACCAAGAATGTCACTAAGGCAATAGCAATAATAAGATAAGTCAAAGTCTTAGACAGTTGCTCCAAGCTTTGCTTCAACGGCGTTTGTGATTCGTCCGCATTAGCTAGCATATCAGCAATTTTACCGACCTCAGTATACATACCAGTATTAGTTACAACCCCTGTACCACGACCGTAAGTAACGTTAGAGTTTTGGTAACCCATATTCACACGGTCACCAATTCCGGCTTCTGCTTCAACCGTCTCGGTAACATCCTTTTCAACCGGAACGGATTCACCGGTAAGGGCTGCTTCTTCAATCTTAAGTGAGGCAGCTTCGAGCAAACGCATATCAGCTGGAACAACATCACCTGCTTCAAGCAAGACGATATCTCCAGGAACCAATTCGCGTGAATCAATTTCAACGACATGGCCATCACGGTGCACACGAGCCATAGGGCTAGACATGTTTTTGAGGGCTTCAATAGCCGCTTCTGCTTGTCCTTCTTGATAAACACCAAAGGCTGCATTCAAAACAACAACGGCTAAAATAATGCAGGCATCCGTCAAACCATGCATACCTTCTGTAATAACAGAAAGGGCGGCAGCGACAAGCAAGATGATAATCATCAAATCTTTAAACTGATCGATGAATTTTGACAAGAGGCTACGTTTTTCACCTTCATCCAACTCGTTATAGCCATAGGCATCTAAACGTTCCTTGGCTTGTGCAGTAGACAAACCATCAACAGAAGTGTCCAAGTTTTTTAGGACTTCTTCCTCTCCTTGTGTGTAAAACAAGGTTTTACTTTGTTCTTTAGACAAAATAATCTCCTCCTTCTATATAGGGAAAAATGGCTAACAAGACTCTTTTTATATAAAAAATCATACAAAAAGAGACTTGTTTAATAAAAAACAAGTCTCGCTGTTTAAGAATATGCCGGAAATATAAAATTTCGTAATGACGACATAATCGCAACTGTTAATCAAATCTCATGATTACAGTCACCTGCTACTCCCTTATTTGTACTAAACATTTTATCATAAATTATTCTTTATTCAAGCAAAATGATTCTATTTTTTCAAAAATTAAAACCAAGAAACTTCTAATTCATAATCAGCAAAAACATCTTCTGTTTCTGGATGTTTCAATTGATAATGAATATCAACTGTCTGTCCATTAGAGTCATGGGCAAATAAACTAGTGTCTGTCAGAAAATGCTGGGTACCAAGCGGTGTCGGAATGTGGACCAAGGCAGGTACTTTAGCAGAAAAACGCATAATGGATTTAGGATTAGAAAAGCGTGTCATCACTAGCTCATCCTGATTCAACTTAATAACCACTTTTTCTTTCTCGGAATTATGATGAACAAGATAGGTATAATCCCCTTTTTCCATAACCTCACAAGTGTGGATTTCTTCGATAATTTCCGTTTGATCGCCTACTTTAATTTTGTTTTTGATTTTAATTTCCATTGATTACTCCTTTCTGTTCTATAACTACTTTTTACTTAAGACGATAGCAACTCTAACCTCAAAGAGAGTTTCAACATTGCGTTTACCCTTTCTGCTTCAAGTAAACCACCTGGGTTTGTTTGACAAAGCCAATCTTTTCATACAAGCGTTTGGCACCTACATTGCTATCTTCCACTGCAATTTGGAAGGACTTGTCATTTTGCGCAATGAGTTGATTGACGACTGATTTTGCCAGATAGCTTCCATAGCCTAGGCCACGATAGGCTTCTGCTACGGCAAGTCCATAAAGGTAGTTGCTATTCCCAGATAAATCGACCGTACAAACTCCAATCACTTGACCTTCTTTGAGGAGGATGTAAAGTAGGCCATCAGAGTCCTTCAATGCCTCTGTAATGTATCTGCGACTTACTTCGAGTGTTTGCTCTGCATCAGAAAAGGCTTGGTGGTGGAGATGGGCAATTGCATCTAGGTAAGAAGGTTCAGCTAAGAGCACCTTGACATCTGAACAGGAATCCAGAGCATATGGTGTTCTGTCTCTCCCTAGCCAGGTTTCCGTCTCTTCATCTTCAACCAAATCCCAATGACTTGCCAAATCAGGATGATGATCGAGAAAAACACGCTCCGTCTGAAAGGTCACTGAGCGAATAGGGTAAGATGCCATTTCTTTTTCAAAGCTTCTATACATCGCATGCGCAATACCCTCGCGACGATGACTAGGGTTCACTAGGATGCTCACTTCAATGTCTTCATCATCCGCATAAACCGTTAATAAGCCAAGCAACTCTCCCTCTTGACAATAGAGGAAAAAGGCCGGCATATTGGAATCAAAATTAAGCATATTGGAGAGATAAGGTTCTCGAAAGGTTTGATCATGGGCTTGGCAGCTAGCAATCAATGCTTTTGCTGCCTTCCGTTCTTGCTCCGTCAATTGGTTGGTTACTCGAATCACTTTATCTCTCCTTTATTTGTCTGACCTTATTTTACCAATTAAAAAGCATTTGGGCAATTCTTACCTAATCTACTTCTTCAAAGAGATAATAACACTTTTCTCAGGAAGAACTATGACAAAGCGCCTAAATTTTAGTAAAATAGAAGGGAAACTAACTAAACGAAACAGGTAATTATTATGTCTATTAAACTTATTGCTGTTGATATTGATGGAACGCTTTTAAATAGCCAACGTCAAGTTACACCGGAAGTCTTTCAAGCGATTCAAGATGCTAAAGCTGCTGGTGTAAAGGTTGTTATTGCGACTGGTCGCCCTATTCCCGGAGTACTTCCACTTCTTGAAGAGCTTAACCTCAACCAAGACGGAGATTATGTTATCACCTTCAATGGTGGTCTTGTCCAAGAAACTTCTACTGGTAATGAATTGATTCGTGAGACACTCTCATACGAAGACTACCTTGACATTGAGGTTTTGGCTAACAAGCTTGGTGTTCATTCTCACGCTATTACTAAAGATGGTATCTACACAAGTAATCGCAACATTGGCCGCTACACGGTTCATGAGTCTACACTTGTTCATATGCCGATTTACTATCGTACACCTGAAGAAGTGGCTGACAAGGAATTCGTTAAGGCCATGTATATCGATGAACCTGAAATTCTTGATGCAGCTATTGCCAAACTTCCACAGGAATTTTATGACCGCTTTACTATTGTAAAATCAACACCATTTTACCTAGAAATTCTCAAGAAAACAGCCAACAAAGGAATTGCTGTAACCCATCTTGCTGAGAAACTCGGTCTTTCTAAAGAAGAAACAATGGCTATCGGTGATGAAGAAAATGACCGTGCTATGCTTGAAGTCGTTGGCTCTCCTGTTGTTATGGAAAATGGTAATCCAGAAATGAAGAAAATTGCGAAACACATCACAAAATCAAATGATGAATCTGGTGTCGCTTATGCTATTAGAAAGTGGGTTCTAGAATAATATGTATACCTATAAAACTGGACTCAGTACTTCTGAGCATGACCGTTTTGTTATAGATAGTCCTCAAACAAACTTATTACAAAGTAGTTCATGGGCTAAAATCAAGGATAGCTGGGGAAATGACCGCCTAGGTTTCTATCAAGATGGTAACCTCATTGCTGTCGCTAGTGTCCTTATTCAGCCACTCCCTCTTGGCTTTTCTATGATTTATATTCCTCGTGGACCTATTATGGATTATCAAGATAAAGATTTGCTCGCCTTTGTTATGGCTTCACTTAAAAAATATGCCAAAACAAAGCGTGCTCTCTTTGTGAAATTTGACCCAAGCCTTTTTGTGACAAAGAACCTGATTTCACAAGAAGCTGAAATCCGTAAAGAGACTATGGCGATTGCCAAAGACATCCAGGCTCTTGGCGTTGAATGGACAGGCCTCACTGAAGATATGGCTGAAAATATCCAACCTCGCTTCCAGGCTAACATCCATAAGGAAGATTTCACTGAAGAACAACTCTCTAAGAGCACCAAGCAGGCTGTTCGTACTGCTCGAAACAAGGGGATTTCAGTCCAATTTGGTGGCACTGAGCTTCTTGAACAATTCGCTTCTCTGATGAAGAAGACAGAGGCCCGTAAAAACATCCACCTTCGTGGAATCGATTATTATGAAAAGTTGTTGACTACTTACCCAGAGTCTTCTTACATTACACTCTCAACACTAGATTTACCAGCCCGTCTCAAAGACCTCAATAAGCAACTCGAAAAGAACATTGCTGATGCAGCCAAGTTTACTGAAAAAACTAAACCAGGAAAAATCGAGAACAATAAACAAGAATACAAAAGACTAAAAGAAGAAATTGACTTCCTTCAAGAAAAGGTTGATTCTGGAAATAAGACGGTCCCACTCTCTGGTACATTAGTTCTTGAATTTGGCAAGACATCTGAGAATATCTATGCAGGAATGGATGAAGACTACCGCCGTTATCAACCGGCTATCCTGACATGGTATGAGACAGCTAATCACGCTTTCGAGCGTGGTGCCGAGTGGCAAAACATGGGAGGAATTGAAAATTCGCTTGAT
The DNA here is from genome assembly GCF_001837325.1 of Streptococcus sp. HMSC065H07. Classification (NCBI taxonomy): domain Bacteria; kingdom Bacillati; phylum Bacillota; class Bacilli; order Lactobacillales; family Streptococcaceae; genus Streptococcus; species Streptococcus sp. HMSC065H07. The sequence goes on along the minus strand of NZ_KV832052.1, from coordinate 5,313 downwards.
GGTGGCTTGTACAATTTCAAGTCAAAATTTAACCCACGCATTGAACAATTTATTGGGGAATTTAACCTTCCAGTTAGCCCTCTTTACGGACTAGCCAATTTTGCCTATAAACTCCGTAAGAAATTACGTAGCAAACATTAATAATATATAAAATGAGACTCCATCTTGGAAGTCTCATTTTTTGATGATAGCTTAGTCTTTATCAGGAATAACCTTAAATAAATAATAGGTGATGAAGACTGTCAAGCAAAAAAGTCCGATTTTCACCCAAAGGATAGGTGCAAAAAAGATTGAAATTCCCATCAAAACATAGATTTGGATGATAATCTTTTTCTTTCGTTCTTTGGCAATTGATTTGGTTTCTCTAAAATCGGCTACATAACTTTGATATAGCTTAGTATGATATAACCATTTCTCAAAACGTTTAGAACTTCTAGCAAAGCAAGCAATGGCTAAAAGTAGAAAAGGTGTTGTGGGTAAGATTGGAAGCGGAATTCCAAGAATTCCCAAACCTAACGACAACATTCCTAGAGAGAGATAAATTACTTTCATGAATACTTTCCTTTTAAAAAGCTGCACTAAACGCATTAGTGTAGCTCCTTTGCTATGTTTTAAATATCTGTCAGTGGTGTCGCTGTATCTGGTGAGGTATCATAAACCTTGAAGTCAGTTCCAACACCAAAGTCAGCACGTGCCAGCTGATTTTCCATCGTCATGTGGGCCAACTCCTTGATATTATTTTCTTTAGAAAGGTGACCCAAGTAGATCTTTTTAGTTTTGTTACCTATGGTACGAATCATAGCATCCGCTCCATCTTCATTACATAAGTGACCTTGATCAGAGAGGATACGTTGCTTAGTTGACCAAGGATATGAACCTGCTCTGAGGATTTCAATATCATGATTGGACTCAATCAGATAGCCATCAGCATTCTCAATAATACCTGCCATGCGATCAGAAACATAACCCGTATCCGTCAGCATTACAAAACTTTTTCCATCCTTCATAAAGCGATAGAACTGTGGATCAATAGCATCGTGACTAACTCCAAAAGACTCAATATCAATGTCTCCAAAGGTCAGAAGCTTGTCACGAGAAAAAACATGTTTCTGGCTATTATCAATCTTGCCAAGCATATTTTTACTATCCATAATTTGCCAGGTTTTCTCATTGGCGTAGATATCCATGCCATATTTACGAGCTAAAACGCCTACACCATGGATGTGATCCTTGTGTTCATGAGTAACTAAGATAGCATCCAGATCACTCGGATCACGATCGATTTCAGCTAGCAAACTTGTGATTTTCTTACCAGACAAACCAGCGTCCACAAGAATCTTCTTTTCTGGAGTCTCCAAATAAAAGGAATTACCAGTTGACCCCGAAGCCAAAATACTATATTTAAATCCTAAATCTGAGGTCATTTCTACTACATCTCCCATTCATCAACCATCATGGCATCCTTGTCATATGGAAGCACAATTGTAAAAGTTGAACCCTTACCATACTCACTCTTAGCCCAAATAAAGCCCTTATGTTGTTTAATAATTTCTTTTGCAATGGACAAGCCAAGACCAGTTCCACCCTGAGCACGACTTCTAGCCTTATCAACACGGTAAAAACGGTCAAAAATTAACGGCAAATCCTTCTTAGGAATACCTAAACCTTGGTCAGAAATAGAAACAATCAACTGTGAATCAGTTGTCTTCATAGACACTGTAATCTTACCACCATCAGGCGAATACTTGATAGCATTATTAAGGATATTATCCACGACCTGGGTCATCTTATCTGTATCAATCTCCACCCAAATCGAGTTTACCGGATAATCTCGAATAATTTCGTAAGTTTTACCTGTATTGGTTTCTTGACTCTTAATCTGATCGAAACGATTCAATATATAGGTCATGAAGGCCGTGAAATTAGTCATTTCAACGTCAAGGTGGGTACTCTTATTGTCAATACGAGACAGTGCCAAGAGGTCCGAAATCATTCGCATCATACGATTTGTCTCATCCAAAGAAACTTTGATAAAGTTAGGGGCAATCTCTTCGTCAAGAGCACCATCATCAAGTGCCTCCAGATAAGATTTTACAGAAGTCAAAGGTGTACGCAACTCATGACTAACGTTTGATACAAAGAGTCGGCGTTCCCGTTCTTCTTTTTCCTGCTCAGTGGCATCGTGAAGGACGGCAACCAGACCTGAGATAAAACCAGATTCTTTACGAATAAGGGCAAAGTTAACGCGTAGGGTCACAAACTCATCGTTGGCATCTCGACGAGACAAATGAATCTCAGGAGTCTTAGATAACAATTCATTATAAGTATAGGGATTTTCGCCATCTAATAAATCTAAAATGGACATCTGTGTCGCTGTTTCAAAATCTAGATTCAACAAACGCTGAGCTGTGCTATTAATCATGGTAATTTGACCACGTCGATTAGTCGCAATGACTCCATCACTCATATAAGAGAGGACTGATGATAAGCGGTTTTTTTCCTGGGCTAGATTTTCATGCGTCAAACGAAAAACGTCCGATAAATCATTCAAGCTGTCAGCTAGCTCTAAAAGCTCTGGATCACCCTTTAAGCGTAACTCCTCATTATAGTTACCTGCCATTAGGGTCTTGACTCTCTTGGTCAACTTTCGAATATTTTTGACTCGTCGATAATCACGATAAGCAAGAAAAATAAAGTAGAAAGCCACAAAAAGGAGCGTAAAGAGTAAGGCTAGTTCAAAGCTTGTGATGTTTAAGCCAATACTAGTCATAATTCTTCATATAATAACCAACACCACGACGCGTCAAAATATATTCAGGACGACTAGGTGTGTCTTCAATTTTTTCACGGAGACGACGAATGGTTACGTCAACCGTACGAACATCACCAAAATAGTCATAACCCCAAACAGTTTCAAGCAAATGTTCACGCGTCATCACTTGTCCCATATGAGTTGCCAAATGGAAAAGCAACTCAAATTCACGGTGTGTGAGTTCGACTTCATTTCCACGTTTTTTAGCAACAAATGCATCTGGAACAATAATCAACTCACCAATTGAAATCTCCTGCTTGCCTGAGTTAGAACTTTCTTCTGCTGCTGTTTCAATAGTCTCTGTACGACGCAAGTGAGCTTTGATACGTGCCAACAATTCACGATTAGAAAATGGTTTGGTCACATAGTCATCTGCCCCAATTTCTAGCCCGATAACCTTATCAAACTCGCTATCCTTAGCTGAAAGCATGATAATTGGTGTATGATTTGTCTTTCGAATTTCCTTAGCAACTTCTAAACCATCTAGTTCAGGCAGCATCAAGTCCAGGATGACCAAGTCTGGTTTTTCAGCTTCAAACTGCTCCAATGCTTCACGACCATCAAAGGCCGTAACCACTTCATAACCTTCTTTAGTCAGATTAAACTTGATGATATCCGAAATTGGTCTTTCATCATCAACAACAAGAATTTTTTTCATATAAACACCTCATCGGTTTTCTTAAGTCATTCAATTTGTAAAGTAGAAAACTTTACGTATCAAACATATTATACCAAAAAATAGGTTAAGGACCAAGTTTCTACTATAGATATTGAGCTGATATACAAGCTTTCCTTCTTTTTTGAGATACCTTTGCTATGTGTAATCGGTTAAAAGGCGAACATTATGATTGAATTTTCAAACATTTTTGACATTTTCCTATATCTATAGTAAAATACACTCTTGTTGTTACATATATTAATGTAAAATTTTAGGAGGCTCTTATGGCACTTATTGAATTTAAAAATGTTAATAAATATTACGGAGATTATCATGCACTTCGTGATATCAATCTAGAAATTGAAAAAGGACAAGTTGTGGTTCTCTTGGGACCTTCTGGGTCTGGGAAATCTACCCTTATCCGTACAATCAACGCCTTGGAATCCATCGATAACGGTACGCTTATCGTTAACGGACATAATGTGACGGAAGCTTCTGCCAAAGACTTGGTTGAGCTTCGTAAGGAAGCGGGTATGGTATTCCAACACTTTAACCTCTACCCGCACAAAACCGTTCTTGAAAATGTTACCTTGGCACCTATCAAGGTTCTTGGAATCAGTAAGGCAGAGGCTGAAAAGACTGCTGAAAAATTTCTTCGCTACGTTAACATGTGGGACAAGAAGGATTCATACCCTGGTATGCTTTCTGGTGGGCAAAAACAACGTATCGCTATTGCCCGTGGTCTTGCCATGAATCCTGAGCTCTTGCTCTTTGACGAACCAACGTCAGCCCTTGACCCAGAGACTATCGGTGACGTTCTGGCGGTTATGCAAAACCTTGCCAAAGGTGGCATGAACATGGTGGTTGTTACCCACGAAATGGGCTTTGCCCGTAGTGTGGCTG
>NZ_KV832052.1:0-840 GCF_001837325.1 Streptococcus sp. HMSC065H07 | reverse complement strand
CTCGTGCGGTTCAATTCCTTTCTAAGATTATCGACCATAACTCTGATCGTGTCCAAGTGGATGCCTAAGGAGGACTTATGTTAATCAAGAAACTTAGTCGCATTTTAGCTATCTCTGTTATAGCTTTTGTAGCAGTTCTCCTCTGGAACACTAAAAGTAGTCAGGCAGATGAAAGCAGTAAACTACTCAATAGTGCTGCAATTCAAAAAATTGTCAAAAAAGGGACTCTAAACGTTGGTGTCAAACAGGATGTCCCAAACTTTGGTTACTACTCAGCCAAAACTAATACCTATCAAGGGATGGAAATTGACCTCGCTAAGAAAATCGCCAAAGAACTTAAGGTTAAGGTGAATTTTACAGCGGTTACTCCTCAAACTCGTGAAGCCCTTATGGACAACGGGACTATTGACATGCTTATCGCTACTTATACCATTACAGATGAGCGTAAGGCTTCATATGCCATGTCAACTCCTTACTACTACGACCAAATTGGTTTCCTCGTTCAAACCAAATCTGGCTATAAAAAACTTTCTGACCTTAACGGTAAAACTATTGGAGTGTCTCAAGGGTCATCTGCCAAAGCTGCTGTTGAAGAGTACGCTTCAGCTAATAACCTTAAGTTTGACTATGTTCAACTCGGATCTTATCCTGAGTTAGCCGTATCACTCTATGCTTACCGTATTGATGCCTTTGCTGGTGATAAATCAATCTTGTCAGGGTACGAAAGTGATAAAACCAAGATCCTTGATGAAGGTTTCAAAACACAAGAGTACGGTATTGCTTCAAGCAAGTCTAACCAAGAGTTGATTGATTATACCAACGATTTGATTGCTAAATGGC
>NZ_KV832051.1:37646-41549 GCF_001837325.1 Streptococcus sp. HMSC065H07 | reverse complement strand
CAGTAGTTTTACCCACTACAGAAATTATAGAGCCGGATTTTTTTGTTTTTAGAAAAGTCTGTAGCAACTAAAATCATTCCCTCTCTCACTCGCATCACAATGTAATCGTTTTCTTATTTTTATCAAAATTTCTTATATTTCCTTGAAAGTCTCTAAAATAGCGCTATAATAGGACTTAGGAAATGGAGGAAAAATTATGAAAGTACATTCTAATTTTACTGGACAAAAGTCCACAAAACGTCTGATTGCATTCTCATGTGCAACTGCTCTTGCAAGTTTTGCCTTTATCGCAAAACCTGCCTTCGCTGAGGAAGCTAAGGCTGACAATGCATCTAACCTTGATACGACTGCTGCTACCACTGCCAATGTAGAAACTACCGCAGACCTCGTCGAAACAAAGGTTGTCGAAGCACCTGTTACTACTGAAAATGTGGCTAGCACAGAAAACACCACAAATGTCTCAGAACAAGCCTCAACTTCTACAGCAAGTTCTGAAACTGCCAGTGAAACAGCTTCAACAACTGCAAGCGAAAGTCAAGCACCTGCAGAATCGGCCTCAGGCCAAACACGCGAAGCTGTAACTACAGACCGGGCTGCCAGTGAGGCTGCATCAGCAACCGCAGATACCAATAGTGAAACCAATGTTACCGGTGGTCAATATTATAGTGATAGCCTTGGTAACTGGTATTATAAGGATGCTAGTGGTAAGAACCTAACTGGTGCACAAAAAATCGATGGGGTCAACGTTTATTTCGATGAAAATGGCATACAAGTCAAGGGAAACTTTTCAAAAAATAAACAATACTATGATGCAGATTCTGGTGCTCTTGTAACGGATCGTTATATTAATCATCTTGGTGGTGTTTACTATGTTGATAAAAATGGTGAAACATTAAAAGGCGCACAAACCATTCAAGGAAAACAAGTTTATTTCAATGATTACAACGGCCTTCAAGTTCGAGACGGATTTGCTAGCAATGAACACTTCTACGATAAAGATGGTAACCTTGTAACAGATAGCTATGTTTTTAGCACTAAATACAACTATAACAACACTATCTATCCTTTCTATGTTGATAAAAATGGCGACAAATTAAAAGGTGAACAAATCATCAATGGAAAATCTGTCTATTTCGATAAGTATGATGGAGCACAGGTGCGTAATAGCGTTGCTGACAATGGGCGTTTCTATGATCAAGATGGTAATTTAGTTGATCTAGGGAAAAAACACTACGTGTTCATCGATAACCATTGGTTCTATGTTGATGAAGATGGAAAGATACTTAAAGGTGAACAAGTCATTGATGGTGTGAAAGTTTACTTTACCCCTTATTACGGATATCAAATTAAAGGGGATTTTAATTCTGACGGCCAATTCTATGACAAGGATACTGGCGAGCTCGTGACAAACCGTTATATTCAATTAACACGCTACGAATCGAACGGCTCTATGGCTCCAACTCTAGAGACCCATTGGTATTATCTTGGGGCAGACGGAAAAGTGGTAACAGGTCCACAAGTTATTGACGGCGTTCGTGTCTACTTTAACTATAGAGGACACCAAGCAAAAGGAGACTTTGGCTACGATGGTTATTATTATGATAAAGACACTGGAGCACTCGTCAAAAATAGCTTTGTCTCCTTAGAGCAACCATCAGGAACCCTTATTTATTACCTCGATAACGAAGGCAATACAATTAAGGGAGAACAAATTATTAATGGTAAGCATCTCAACTTCGGTGAATACGGTATCCAAGTTAAGGGAAATTTCGCACCTAATGGACTTTTTTATGATGCAATTACAGGGGAACCTGTTACTAATCGTTATGTTCAAATCAATGACCAGAGTAACTCATATAATACCCTTGAAAATAAAGATAAATGGTTCTATATCGGTTCAGACTCTAAAGCTCTTAAAGGAGAGCAAGTCATTAATGGCGTAACCGTATTCTTTGACAAAGATGGGGTTCAAGCTAAAGGGATTTTCGCAGATGACGGTTTCTATTATGATAAAGATTCTGGAGCACGCGTTAATCTTGGCAACAATCAGTTTGTTCAAGTGAACGGTAACTGGTACTATCTTAATAACGAAGGTAAAATTGTAAAAGGTGAACAAGTCATTAATGGCAACAATTTTTACTTTGATAAAGATGGCAAGCAAGTTAAAGGGAACTTTGCTGAAAATGGAGCGTACTATGATGAAAATTCAGGAGTACAAGTAACCAATCGTTATGTTAACTTCAATAACAATTGGTATAGAATCGGTGCTAAAGGTACTCCTCTTAAAGGTGCCCATGTCGTTGATGGTCATAATGTTTTCTTTGACCAAGACGGTAAACAGATTAAGGGCGACTTCGCTTCGGATGGCTACTATTACAGTAAAAATTCAGGAGACCGAGTAGACTTAGGACAAAATCATTATCAAAACATAAACAATAATTGGTATTATATTGGTAATGACGGCAAACGCCTTACTGGTGAACAAGTCATTGATGGTGTCGAGGTCTACTTCGATAGTACTGGTAAGCAGGTTAAAGGAAACTTTGCTGAAAACGATTCATTTTACGATAAAGATAGTGGTGCCCGCCTTAAGGAACAATTTGTCGATTTGAATGGAAAGACTTATTATGTTGATGCTAAAGGCAAAAGACTTAGAGAAGGGGGAGTTCGAACTATCAATGGTAAAGAGTATACCTTTACGGGCGGTGCAGATCCCCACCTTGCTAGAGAAGAATTTCTATATCCTTATGGCTACTCTTCATTCTACGATTTGAATAATAAGGAAGTCAAAGGGCCTCAATTCGTTAAGGCCAAAAATGGTAATAGATATTACATTACCGCTTCTGGTCACGTCCCATTAGGGCTTCACATTATCAACGGAGAACTTTATATGTTTGATGCTCCGACAAATAAATATGCTGATGGTAGGGTTAGGGCGAATGGCTTGACTGAAGACTATTTCCCATCACTTATTCCTAATGGTAGCCATATCTATTACTTTGATAAGGAAACAGCTACTGCTATAAAAAATCAATATAAAGAGGTTAATGGTAACTGGTATTACTTTGGACCTAATTGGTATGCACTAACCGGTGAACAAACTATTGATGGGACTCATGTCTATTTCCATAGAGATGGAAAACAAGCTAAAGGGGAACTTGTCACTGTAAATGATAAACTTCATTATTATGATCCTAACAGTGGTGCACGTACTGAGAACACTACCCTCACTATCGAAGGTAAGACCTACCATTTTGATGCTGAGGGAAATGGAAAACTCCTCAATTAATGTAAGTGAACAGTAATCATTATGAAAAAGTAATTCCATCTTCCACTTTAAGAAAACTTTAGGAATCGCTTTGTATACTACAACTATCCTAAAACTTTTCTTTTTCATAATCTCCTAAAATCCAGGGCTCAGGTCCTGGATTTTTTTGTGTTTTTAAACTCTTGTGACTGCTAAAATTGTGACATTGGCCATTCACTCGCTTTTTTATGTAATCGTTTTCTTATTTTTGTCTAAATTTCTTATATTTCCTTGAAAGTCTCTAAAATAGCGCTATAATAGGACTTAGGAAATGGAGGAAAAATTATGAAAGTACATTCTAATTTTACTGGACAAAAGTCCACAAAACGTCTGATTGCATTCTCATGTGCAACTGCTCTTGCAAGTTTTGCCTTTATCGCAAGACCTGCCTTCGCTGAGGAAGCTAAAGCCGACAACGCATCAAACCTTGATGTGACTGCTACTACCACTGCCAATGTAGAAACGACATCAGACCTCGTCGAAACTAAGGTTGTCGAAGCACCTGCTACTACTGAAAAGGCAGCCAGCACTGAAAGCACTACAAATGTCTCAGAACAAGCCACAACTTCTACAGCAAGTTCTGAAACTGCCAGTGA
>NZ_KV832051.1:10661-37546 GCF_001837325.1 Streptococcus sp. HMSC065H07 | reverse complement strand
CAGGCCAAACACGCGAAGCTGTAACTACAGACCGAGCTACCAATGAGGCTACATCAGCTAACGAAACTTCAAACAGCGAAACCAATGTCACTGGTGGTCAATACTATAGTGATGCATATGGTCACTGGCATTATAAAGATGCTAGTGGTAAAGACCTGACTGGACCACAAACTATTGATGGCGTTAAGGTCTACTTTAGAGATAGTGGTGTTCAGGTTAAAGGGGAATTTGCCTGGGACGGTCACTATTATGACAAAGATTCTGGTGCTCTTGTTACCAATAACTATGTAATTAACTATAATGATTTTCCCATAACTAACTCCTACGTAGACGAAAATGGAAATAAGGTAATTGGTTCCAAAGAAATTAATGGGGTTTGGAATTACTTCGATTATAATGGCAGACAATTAAAAGACAGATTTGATCCTAATGGACTTTATTATGATAAAGATGGGAAATTAACTGACTTAGGGATTAACCGCTACTTCCAAATTTCCAATTATTGGTACTATATTGGAAGTGAGGGGAAAATCTTAAAAGGACCGCAAACGATTGATGGTATCAAAGTTTTCTTTGATGAAGATGGTAAACAGGTTAAAGGAAATTTTGCTAAAGACAATCATTATTACGATAAAGATTCCGGTGAGCTTGTTACTAATAATTACGCAAACATTTATAGTAGCACCTATTACTTAGACGAAAATGGTTATAAAGTAACTGGCCACAAAGTAATTAACGGAATCTGGAATTATTTTGATAACTATGGTGAACAAGTTAAGGATAGATTTGCTCCTAATGGCTATTATTACGACAAGGAGGGTAAACAAGTTGATTTTGGTACTAACCGCTATTTCGAACTAGATGGCAAATGGTATTACGCAGGAAATGATGGTGCTATCCTAAAAGGAGCTCAAACCATTGATGGTGTTCAGGTCTATTTTGATAGCGATGGAAGACAAATTAAGGGGAAATTTGTTCGAGATTCCTCAGATTATAAATATCGCTACTATGATAAAGACTCCGGTGCTCTTGTTAAAAGCCAATACATTATAGATTATAATAAGAACACACAAAAATATGAACGTTACTATGTAGATGAGAATGGTATACGTGTTTCTGGACCACAAACAATCAGTGGTGCCTCCGTATACTTCAGCAATTATGATGGTCATCAACTTTTTAATGATTTTGGTGACGGTCACTACTATAACCATTATGGTAACTTTACAGACCTTGGTACTAACCGTTATGTTCAAATTGGAGAGAATTGGTACTATGTTGGTAATGATGGAAAAATTTTGACTGGTGAACAGACCATTGATAATGCTCATGTTTATTTTGATCGTAGCGGTAAACAGGTCAAAGGTGGGTTTGATAACAATCAACAGTTCCACGACAAAGACTCTGGTAATCTAGTTACTAACAGGTTTGTCACATCAAATGGTAAGATTTACTTTATTGGTTCTGACAGCAGAGCTGTCAAAGGTGCTACTGTAATTGATAATATCGAGTATCTCTTCGACAAAAATACCGGTGAACAAATTAAAGGTGGGTTTGTTGATTACTCTGACAAACTAATTAGTAAAGAGAATTACAATTATAATAATGATCCTGTTAAATTCTACGAAAAAGATACAGGAGCCCTTGTTAAAGATAAGTACTTTACAGTCGACGGTAAGTGGTATTATTCAGATAATAAAGGAAAGATTTTAAAAGGTCCACAAACTGTCCATGGCGTACAAGTTTACTTTGACCGTTACAATGGACAACAAATTAAAGGTACATTTGCCGATGATGGCTACTTCTACGACAAAAATTCTGGTGCTAAAGTAGATTTAGGAACAAGCCGCTATGTCCAAGTTAACGATAATTGGTACTATATTGGCAATGATGGGAAAACATTAAAAGGTGATAAAACTATCGATGGTATTCAAGTTCATTTTGACACTAATACAGGGCAACAAATTAAAGGTGGATTTGCTGACAAAGATGGTAAACTAGTCATAAAAGAAAAATATCATCTATCTGGCACTCCTATGAGATACTATGATAAAGACTCTGGTGCTCTTGTAAAAGATCAATACTTCAGCCATGATGGTAAATGGTACTATGCAGATGCGGAAGGAAATATCCTTAAAGGCTCACAAACTATTGATGGGGTGCAGGTTTATTTTGACTCTTATGGAGTACAAGCTAAAGACGCAATCGCAGAAGGTTACTACTACGATAAAGACTCTGGTGCTCGTCACGAAGTTCCTCGTAATCAATTCATCAAAGCCGATGGCAAACTATACTACTTTGATAGCGAAAAACAGTATTCTAACTACCGAACAATAAATGGTAAACGATACTATATTAAAGACGATGGAGAAGTCTTGAGAGGTTCTTTTGATCGTTATGACAATCCTCCTTACTTCGATGATGAAACAGGTGCTGCTGTCGAAAAACCTGGCTTTATTAAGTCTGGTGATAATTGGTACTACGTAGACGAAAAAGGAAATAAAGCTTCAGGTCTTAAAGAAATCGACGGAAAATTATATTACTTTTCTTACAATCCTACCAATAAATATGAAACCCACAAACAAATTCGTGGCGCTTTAGGAAAACCGAATTGGTTCTTCTATTCTTATAATACTGATACAAAAAAACCAGAAGACAACCCAACTTACTACTTCGACGCCGAAACTGGAGCTGCGGTAACTAACCAATTCGTTAATTGGAAGGGCAACTGGTACTACTTCGGTAAGGATGGTAAGGCCCTCCTATTCGATCAAGTCATCAATGGTCAACACCTCTACTTCGATTATGAAGGTAAGCAAGTGAAGGGCGATTTCGTTACAGACTACAAGGGGACTCGTTATTACGATGAAAACTCTGGTGAGCTCGTCACCAACCAAACACGTACCATCAATGGTGTGACTTATCACTTTGATGAAAATGGACGTGCGAAGCAATTGTAAGATAAGTCCGCAAATCGACTAAAATTATTCTCATTCGTCATACAGATAAACGACAAACAAAAAGTCCAAATCAAACTATTGATTTGGGCTTTTTGTTAGGTAAAGAATTTATTAGTCCTTTTTCAGTCTTTTTAGGTGTTTATAGAGACCGAAGGCCCGATCCAATTGCATAGATTCGATAGGACGTTTGCCCTTGATATAGAGATTTCCATTGGTCGCATTCATCAACCCTGTCTTAGAAATGGCATAACCGGTGATCATACCGCTATAAAGGAATTTTTCCAATTCCTTAACATCTAAAACTCTGCTTGAAGGTTCAAGAATACCATATTCTGCTTCATAAATATCCACTAGTCTTTTAAACTTATAGGCTGTTTTTATGGGCATATCTCCGACATTTCCCTTGGCATAATAATGATAGAGATTCTGTGGGCTTAAGTCTGCAGATGCCACCTCTTGACCATTGGGCGAGTAAGGTTGTGATTTAATGAAAGTATTAAGCTTGCCAATATCAATATGAGAGTCGCTAACATTTTCCTTAGGAATAGGACCTTCAACCTTATCAACAATCTCCCTTCGTCTTATAGTTGCCAACAATTCATAAGGCTCGACTCTAAGTCTTTTGGAAAATTTTTCCAAAGTATCAAGCGATACCGTTCCTGTTTGATTGATCAGGTTATAGTTGGTTTGAGCCATACCAGATGAGACTACAAAGGCTGTCATGCGTTCTCTGACTTCCCCCTCAGTCATATCTTCCGTGATTTCCAGCTTCTTGCGAATGTTGTGCCACAAGTTCTGGGTGACCTGATCGGGATCTCTTGGAAACTCAAAACCCTCATGCTGATTATCTCGAGCTAAGAGCTTCCCAAGTGTAATGTTTTTCCCAGTCACCTTGGCCAGACCGTTAGTAATGGTTACAATCTTTGGAATATTTCCCTTAGGCTTGTTCATGAAAAGCATCCGAAGGCTTCCTGACGGAATCCCCGTAGCTTCTGAAAGCTCTTTGTAACTCTTCTTGTCTTTCCAAAATTCCCCCATACGAGCTTTTTCCGCATTTTCCCAGAAAAGTTCCTTAAGGGATTTGGGGGTATTCGGCTCATCCGATAATAGTCGTTTTGACATAATTGTCTCCCTCTAAAGTTGCTGTTTAAACTTAGTCCGAGTCTATTATCTCATATTTTTAATAAAAATCAAATCATTCCCTAATGGTATTGATTTTACTAAATAAAAAGGATTTAGCTCCGTTTTACACAGAACTAAATCCCTTGAGGGGGGATTATATCATAAATTGGTAAATTATAGCCTAAAGCATACCCAACCAAAAGAAAAAAACTTAATACGCTAGCCCAATCAAGGCCAGAAGCAAATACTAAAGATTTAATTGTCCTTCCACTCAGTTGACTAAAATAGGCCCATTTTTTTCTGTTTGAAACCAATAAAACAATTGGAAGATATAGACTAGCTCCTAAAAGAGCTGGCCAATACTTTTTTACCCCTATTGAAATAGAAAATATAATTATAAAAACTAAACTTAACAGTGCAAACAGTGAGAAACCACTCATAAAATAAGGTATGACACGAGAAATTCCTTGCATACTTTTTTCAAGTCGTTCCTCATCTCCATAGAAAGAATATCGTAAACCAACATCCACCAAACCGGCGAAGCCAATCATATTATTCAAGCTATTAATAGTCCAACTTGTCTCTAGTAAGTAAGATAATTTTTGTTTCTGATTAAGCTCTTTATTTAAGATTTTATCATAGAATACCATAGGTGCAACAGCCATAAAACCAAGCAAAGCTAAACTAATGACTTTTATTGGAGAGAGTTCTCCAAAGATTGCTCCAATCTTATCAAACGAAATGGTCTTAAAAAGTCTGATTATCTCTACAATAACCAGACTAGCAATAGATAAAAATAGCACAAGTTTGATAAGTCTCTGCCATTTTTCACGCCATTCAAAATTGTTCTCACAATCTCTTCCGCTTATCCTAACAAAGTTTGTAATATTGGAATAACAACGATAAATAGAACCGTACTTAGAGTCACCACATTCGTAGAGAATTCTACATCTCCTTTGCCCTGATTAGCAAGGATTGGGAGAACAGCTAAAGCTGGTGTAGCGGACTGAATCATAAAGGTCTTAAATTCTACTGTCGCCATATTTGGTGCAAAGAACTTCAATACAAGAAGCATGATTAGAGGAGCTAGGATAAAGCGTCCAACTAAAGTGACAATTGTATCTTTATCAAAAGTAATAGTTTTCAAGCCTGCCTTTGCAAGAACGATACCAATATAAATCAGAGATAGGGGAGTGACGATATTTCCAACATAGGTTAAGGTATTCGTTGCGAAATCTGGAATAGAGATTCGAAGAATCAAAAATAGTAGAGCCACAAGAAAACCTACAAGCGGAGCTGGTAGCAATTTCTTCCAATCAAATTTACTTGTCTCCTTGCTTTGGCCCGATTTACTGTCACTCGTCATCAAATACACGCCCAATGTCCAGGTGGAAATCGTGTTGGTGATATAGTAAATTAAGAAATAAGGAAGAGCCTGATCCCCAAAAAGAGCAACGTTTAAAGGTAAACCAATAAAAATAGTGTTGGCATTCACAAAGGTATTAATCATGGTTCCTCGCCGTCCTGGACGAACCTTGAAAAGCACAACTGCAATATAAGCTACGCTATATCCCAAGATAAAGGCCACAAATGTATAAAGGAGACCTCCAGAAAGACTGATTAGCTTATCTAGTGTTAGGTATTTCATCACCGACACAAAGATTGACGCTGGCAAGGCTACATTCATGATCAAACGAGATAGGTTAGATCCAAAGGCATCTCCAAACCATCCCTTCACCTGAAGAATATACCCCAAAATAATGATAGCGATAATCGGAATGATACTCGTAATCGAGGTTAAAAAGAGTGACATAGGTATCCTTTCTAAATTACTTAAGTTCATAGCCCATACAAATCTGTTGCTAGCGAAGGATAGACAGCAGCAGTGAATTATTTATACTCTGGATACCACTTCAAATCACGAACTGCTTTGGCCATATCTGTTTCCTTAGCATGCGCAAGACCTTGCTCTTGTGCTTTTTTAGCGACTGCTTCTGCTACTTTAATAGAAACATCTGCTACATACTTGAATGGTGGCAAGACAGGAGCTCCTGGTTGGCCTGGATTGACAATACCACTCAATGAATGAGCCGCTGCTCCAATCATTTCATCAGTCAAAAGACTTGCTTCAGAAGCCAGCATACCTAGACCAAGACCTGGGTAAATCAAGGCATTATTGGCTTGACCAATCACATAGTCGACACCTTTATAAGAAACTGTATCAGCAGGAATTCCTGTTGCGACAAAAGCTTTGCCATCTGACCATTCAATCAAATCTTTGGCACTAGCTTCTGCTAGTTTGGTTGGATTTGACAAAGGGAAAATCATCGGACGTTCTGTGTTTTCACACATAGCTTCTACTATTTCTTTAGTGAAGGTATTAGGTTGAGTTGAAGTTCCTACAAGAATGGTTGGCTTCACAGTCTTCACTACTTCAAGCAGGTCAGTCAACTTGTCTGCGTTACTAAAGTCAGTACGTTTCTTAGCAAACGGTTTTTGTTCAGGAGTTAGGTCATCCATGTCATCAAAGAGAAGACCTTGTTTATCAACCATAAAGAAACGTTTATAGGCTTCTTCTTCAGAAAGACCTTCACTCACCATTTCACGAAGAACACGAGAGGCAATTCCTGCACCCGCAGTACCACCACCATAGCAGAGATAAACTTGATCTGTTAATTTTTCACCACTAATATCCAGTGAACCAAAGATACCACCTAAGGTAACGATTCCTGTACCTTGAATATCATCATTAAAAGTTGGAATTTGTTTCCGGTATTTTTCAAGAATATTAGCAGCATTCAAGCGACCGAAGTCTTCCCAGTGAAGGTAGAGTTTAGGAAAGAGACGTTCTGCTGTTTGAACAAATTGGTCAATGAAGTCGTAGTAACGATCTCCGCGAACCCGTTCATGACGATTCCCTAAGTAATTAGGATTGTTACGAAGTTCTTCACGGTTAGTCCCTGCATCAATAACTAAAGGAAGGACCATAGAAGGATCGATTCCAGCAGCACCCGTATAAACCATCAATTTCCCAACAGAAATGTCGACACCATTTGTTCCCCAGTCACCGATTCCAAGGATTCCTTCTGCATCTGTTACAACAATGAGACGAATCTCGCGATCCCCAGCAGCATTTTTCAAAGTGGCTTCAATATTTTCAGGATGATTGATATCAAGATATCCCGCATATTGTGGATCGACAAAGAGGTCACTATAGCCTTCAATGGTATCTGCAATGGTTGGATCGTATACAATCGGATTAAATTCCTCCAAATGTTGAGAAAAGAGGTAATAGAAAAGAGTCCGGTTGGTATTAAAAATTTCCATTAGGAAAAGACGCTTTTCCAAATCATTGGCTTTTGTTTGCATTTGTGCATAAGTTTGCGTCGCTTGTTCTTCAATCGTTTGAACATACGGTGGCAGTAAACCAATAAGGCCTAGTTCCTTTCGCTCCTCTAAGGTAAAGGCAGTACCTTTATTGAGGAAAGGATTGTTTAAAATATCATGTGCAGTCATAGTGCAACCTCCTTTTTACTTATATTATACTACTTAAATAGTCGTTTTAAAGAACAATGTACTTTATAGTGTCCACTCATTTCTTTTATGTTATAATGGGCAAAAAGAATTATGACAGAATCAACTATACAACCAGTTATCATCTTTCCTCCAGATACAAATGGACAACCACTTTATCTGTGCCTAACCGTATAACACATTTGTTTTACAGGCTGTATAGTAGCAACAATTGTGATGGTACTAATAGAGTACTAGCATATTGAACTAATAAACAACAATATGGATTTTATAGTATACTTTGTATTGTTTAAAAAGTTATTTTTGTCATTTAAAACTTGTATTCTGTTTATATGACAACTAATAATTATCTACAAAAATATATTTCACAAAAAGTGAAATATTTTCGTAAACAAAACAAAATGAGCCAGGAGGAACTTTCGGAACAGGCAGGACTCGGACTCAAGTATATCAATCAATTAGAAAACCAAAATGTGAATCTGACCATTCACAGTCTAGAAAAAGTGATTGTCGCCTTAAACTTGACACCAGAGGACTTTTTCAATTTCAATAGCCTCGAGCCCACCACTGACCAAACCGATAATCTCTCATTGAAAAGAGTTAACATGAAGCTGAAACAAGTTCCTGTTGATAAAAGGGAGAAAATCCTAGCTATTTTTGAAGATATTCTTGATAACCTATAATCATCTCCTGACTCATCATCATATTCTAACTCAATAAAAAAGTTATAGTCAAACACATCACTACGGATAATATTTACTTATCGTCTCATCTAGCCTTGTCTATGTAACTCTTTTTAACAATTTTTTGAAAGTGTGATTTTATGAATCTTAAAGACTTATACTATTTTTATGACCTAAGTAACTTGCAATCTTTCACTGAAGTAGCTCGAAAAAACGGGGTGAGTCAACCATCTATTTCTTATGCCATTAAACGTTTAGAAAAGGAGTTTCATTGCCAATTACTTGTGCATGATCCTTCACATAGGACATTTAAGCTAACTCCACAAGGTGATATATTGTTACGACATGTAAAGAAAGCTCTTCCAGAAATACAAGGTGCCCAAAAAGAAATACTTCGAAGCATTTCTCCCTATGATACAATTGGGTTTCCGCCTCTTATCATTGACTATCTTGTTCGTAAAGAGCCTGCTTTTATTGAAAATGTCTCAGCACTTCGAAATATTCACCCTATACAAGAAGGGTCTATTGAACTTCTAAACCTCTTGTCTAAGGGAGAGCTAGATGCCAGTTTTATTGGAAGCTTAGAACCGATTATCGATAAACGATTTTCAGTTAAAACTCTTATGACAAGTGATCTTTATTATATTCTACCTTCAGGCCACTCATTGGCAGATAAGGAAGCTATCGCTTTCTCTGATGTTCTAAATGAAAATTTTATTATTTTAGACGAACATTTTGTTCATCTAAATGCTTTTCAACATTTGAATAATCAATATCATCATGCTGCAACACCATTCTTTCAAACAGATGATATTAATTTGCTTAAGCAACTCCTTCGTAAAAAAATTGGTATCAGTCTTCTTTCTGAAATCGCTATAACAAAGGAAGACAAAGATTTAATTTCTATCCCAATGGTTAAAGAGGAACGCATGTCGCTTTATGTTTCACTAGTTACACTTAAGGAAACTAATCTTCATCCTGAGGTAGAAAACTTCTTCCAAGAACTATTAAATTAAAAGCGATAATACTAAGCTAATTAAGATACATCTAACAATAAAAGGAAACTCCCCTCGTACTTAATGAACTGCACCCCAAAAGTTAGACAGAAAAAATCTAATTTTTGAGGTGTTTTTATTATGAAATTAACTTATGAGGACAAGATTCAGATATATGAACTGAGAAAACAAGGGAGAAGCTTCAAAGAGCTTTCCAAAAGATTTGGTGTGGATGTTTCTGGACTAAAATATATGGTGAGGTTGATTGAACGTTACGGAATAGAAATCGTCAAAAAAGGGAAGAATCGTTACTATTCTCCCGAATTAAAGGAAGAAATAATTAATAAAGTGTTGCTTGAAGGTCGTTCACGAAAAAGTGTATCTTTAGATTATGCTCTACCCAATCCTTCTCTGTTGAAAAATTGGATAGCACAATACAAGAAAAATGGGTATACTATTGTTGAAAAAACAAGAGAGAGAGTACCTAAAATGGGACGTAAACGTAAGAAAACTTGGGAAGAAATGACAGAACTAGAACGACTCCAAGAGGAGAATGAACGCTTACGTACCGAGGTGGCTTACCTAAAAAAGTTAAAAGAACTAGAAGACAGGGACGAAGCCTTACAGCGAGAAAGGCAGAGACAATTAGAGAAATGGTCACAGGAGGATTTCGACTAGATTTACTTCTTGAAACGGCTGGTTTAGCTCGCTCAACTTACTACTATCAGTTGAAACAACTAGATGGATTTGACAAAGATAAAGTGCTTAAAGCTGAAATTCAATCAATTTATTGTGAGCATAAAGGAAATTACGGCTATCGTCGAATGACTCTTGAATTGAGAAATCGTGGCTTCATGGTAAATCATAAGAAAGTGCAACGTCTGATGAAGGTTCTTGGTTTAAGTGCTCGAATTCGTCGTAAACGTAAGTATTCTTCATATCAAGGAGAGGTTGGTAAGAAAGCAGAGAATCTCATTCAACGCCAGTTTGAAGCATTAAAACCAATGGAAAAGTGCTACACAGATGTGACAGAGTTTGCCATTCCAGCAAGCAGCCAAAAACTCTATTTATCACCAGTTTTAGATGGTTTTAACAGCGAAATTATCGCCTACAATCTTTCTACTTCGCCCAACTTAGCACAAGTAAAAATGATGTTGGAACAAGCCTTCACAGAGAAGTGCTATGAGAAAACTATTCTACACAGTGATCAGGGATGGCAATATCAACATGATTTCTATCATCATTTTTTAGAGGAGAAAGGAATCCAAGCCTCCATGTCACGTAAAGGCAATAGTCCAGACAACGGCATGATGGAATCCTTCTTTGGCATTCTTAAGTCTGAGATGTTTTATGGTTATGAGAAGACGTTTAAGTCAATTGAGCATTTGGAACAAGCTATTGTAGACTATATTAATTATTACAATAACAAACGCATTAAGATAAAACTAAAAGGACTTAGTCCTGTGCAATACAGAACTAAATCCTTTGCTTAAATTATTTGTCTAACTTTTTGGGGTCAGTACATAAACGAAGGGAGTTGTTTTACTAATAATTCCAGTTTACCAAGAGATAAATGAGACTCAAGCCAAACATATCCGCCAAGGCATGAACGAGGAAAAATGGAAGCAAGTTTTTAACCTTGTATTTATAAAGGAAATAATAGAGGAGACCAAAGGCCACACCGATAACCAGAGCCCATAGCATGCCCTGATAGGTATGGAAGGACACACGAACAATGGTTGAAAAGAGTAAGACCAACCACTTATACTTGTCCTTAACCGAGGTCAAGAGTCCTAGGAAGAAAAATTCCTCGTAGAAACCGTTGAGCAACCCATAAGCAATCGCCATAGGTGACAAAGCCATAAACTTATCAATCACAGCCATAGGGCTAATAAAGGCTAGAACTTGAGGACTAAAATAATTATATTGTCCTGACAAAGTACTTACAATATCAGCAAATAAGCCCATGATAGCGAAAATAAAGGGTACCCAAAAGAGAACAGACCACTTTAGACGTATAGGTAATTGTTTAAAGTCAAAATGGCGTATCCACAGATAAATAATCGCTAAAGCTAGGAGAATAATCTGCAAGGTGAAATTGCTAGAGTAAGCTGCTCCTTCACTGGCTGTATTTGTTGACGTCTCAGTAACTGTTGTCGCTATGGTCGGAGCCAAACTTGCCAAATATATTTCAGTCGAACGGACAATAAACTGTCCAAACATAATGAGCGTAACAATACCGATATCAAACCACCTCAGATTCTTTAGTGGTTGTTCGGGACGAATTTTCTTGAGTAAAGACATTGGTCTTTCCTTTCTTCTATCCTCTTCATCGAAGACTGGTTTATTCTTTAAGGTTTATTATAAGTCATAAACCTTAACATAATACTAAAATTTGCAGTAAGATTAGTATTTCATTTAAGGAAAGAAAAAGCAAGGGAAAGCATGTTTCCTTTGCTTCAAACTTGTTATTAATCATTCTTTTTAACAACACTAACTAAGACAAGGAGTTGGAAAATAGCCAAAACAAATAGGACCACAAAGCCATTTCGACTACCTTGAGCCGTTGCTCGTGCAAAGTCAATCTTATGATTAGCTTGACTCATAGCAACAATTAGAGATGCTAGTGTTGTTCCCACTGCTCCTGCAAATTGCTGAAGCGTGTTAAAGATGGCATTAGCATCGGCTCGTTGATCAAGCGACAGTTGTTTCTGTCCATTGGTCATGACATTACCAAAGGCAACCCCAAGTCCCGTCATGAAAATCATGTAAAAGGCGAGAATCAAAGTATTTGAAAGGGAGAGGCCAAACAAGCTAAATAGCAACTGAGCAAGAACAATAAGGCTTGCTCCAATCAGAATTGGTTTACGAGCTCCCATCTTATCTAAAATGATACCCGAAAACGGAGCAAATCCTGCACCAATGATAGCTCCTGGGAGAAGCATCAAGGCTGCAAGAGTGGTATTAGAGTGGTTAACCAACTGCACATAGTTTGGCAAGAGGAAACTCATCGCAAGGGAACCCAATTGAAAAGAAAAGAAAGCGATGATATGACCTGTCAGTTTACGATTTTTCAAAATAGAGAGGTTGATGATGGGATTTTCTAATGTTGTAGAACGCCAAATCAAAATGACAAGACCTAAGATCCCAATCAAAAGCCAACCTAAGACTGAGAAGCTGAAGAAGGCATGTTCAGCAACCCCATGAAGACCTAAAATCAGGCCCAAGAAAAGAAAGATGGTAGCCAGTAGACTGAGGATATCTAAAGATTCACGTTTAACCTCACTCTTTTGCTCAATCGAGCGAAGCCCTGCAATCAGTGAAGCCAAGAGAATAGGAAACTGAATGAGGAAGATAGAACGCCAACCAAAATGTGCCGTCAAAAGTCCACCAACAGTTGGTCCAATCGCCGGTGCAACTGCTGTAATCAGTGTCCCAACTCCCATCATGAGACCAATCTTACGACTTGGCACCTGCTCCAAAATGATGTTAAACATGAGAGGTAGGGCAAAACCAACTCCCATCCCTTGAACCAATCGTCCCAAAACAACAAAGCTAAAACTAGGAGCTATAAAGTCAATGAGAACACCTAAGATAGACAAAAGGTTTGCGACAAGAAAGATGGTTTTCATCTTAAACGAGCGCTTGAGATAGGCAGATAAGGGCACCACGCAAGCAACGACTAATAGGTAGATGGTTGTAACCCACTGTACTGTTGACGTATTAACCGAAAATGCCTTCATCAATACAGGAAAGGTGATGTTCATAGCTGTTTCACCAGCCACTCCACAAAAAGAAAGGATTCCTGTCGCAAAGATGGCACACAGGATCTTAGTGGAGATTTTTTCGTCTGACATAAGTATTTGTTCCTCCTATATAAACTTAAATATTGCGGTAGTGTTGTAAGATTTTGAGAAAGACTTCTCTCTCTTCAGATGAAAATTGCTGGGCAAACTCTTCCTCTTCTTTTCGAAGATAGGATTGGCAGGCAGACGCGATTTTTACTGCCTTATCCGTTAAAACAACCGCTTTTTGCCTAGCGTCTTTCGATGAGGTATGTCGTTCGATAAGGCCTTTTTTCTCCATCCGTTGTAAGAGAACTGTCGTTGTCGAACGCTGAATCTCAAATTCGTGCTCAATGTCCCGTTGAAAGACTTCTTGATCCGCATGATTGGTTATAAAATCAATGACAGCCATCTGATTTCCAGTCAAATCATACTGCCTAGCAAACTGGTCAAAATGACGCATCATATTGTTATTGGCTTGTTTTAACAAGCGCCCAAAATGGTCCAAAATAATGACTCCTTAACTAAATTGTTAGCTAACTAGCAGTATAGAAGAATTATTAGCTCAAGTCAATAGATTCTTTCAAAAATTAGAAAACTCAAGGACATAGAATCCTTGAGTTGCTATATTTAGTCTTTCTTTACAGGAATTTCCTTAATCACACGCGCCGGATTTCCACCTAGAACCACATTGTCACCAAAGGACTTAGTCACAACAGCTCCTGCTCCAGCAACTACATTATCCCCTAAGGTCACGCCAGGAAGGATAATCACGCCTCCACCGGCCCAGAAATTATCACCGATTGTAATTGGAGCACCATATTCAATGCCTGAATTACGCTCGGTTGGATCAAGCGGATGCAAGGGCGTCAAAAACTGACAATTAGGGCCAATCATGGCATTGTCACCAATCGTGATAGGACAGATATCCAACATGGTCAAATTCCAGTTGGAATAAAAATTTTCACCGATATGGATATTAACACCGTAATCCGTAACGAACTGAGGATTCATGGCAACATTTTCACCAGTCGAACCAAACCAAGATTTAACAATCTCTGCCCTCTTGAGACGGTCAGGCTCAGCATTGAAGGCCCATTGTTTTTCTCTTGAGCTGGCTGCTAGAGCACGTAACTCTGGATCGCTAGGTTTATAAAAGTCACCTGCAATCATCTTTTCATATTCAGTTGGCATGGCATACTCCTTTTTTGTTTCTTCTTCTATATTGTAGTATAGAAGTGATGTTACCACAAGTGAGACTCCCATACAAAAGTATGTAAAGTCTTTATTCTACTTAATTATATATCGATGGTCTCACCAACAGCTAAAACCCTATAACCTGCTGTTTCAACTTCATTTTTAGTTGTCTTGTAATGACTATAATCATCAATATGAATGGGATAAATCCTTTTAGGTTGAAGGAGATCATTCATTCGGTTTAACATTTTTAAGTTCATGGTAAATGGTCCACCAAAAGAACCTGATTTTACAGCACCTAAATTAGCAAAAATAGCATCTATATTTTTAGGGACATTTCGGGTTAAGTCTGGGTACAAAACAGTATCACCGGTAAAATAAATGACTTTAGTTTCTGATGAACTGGTGATTGTTAGTTGATAGCCATTTACCTTACCAACTATCTTTCGCATGATGTAATTACTGGCATGATAAGCCGGTAAGGCTTTAATGGTGATACAGTAGTCAGCGACTTGAAATGCTTGTTCTTCTCCCCATCTTAAAACACTATTATTTAAACATGGCACCCCATCTAAAATTTTTTTATTGGGAGAAATAACCATCTTCCCTTTCAGATAATCTTTCCCTAGATCATCCAAATGATCTTGATGCCCGTGAGTAATTAGCCATACATCAACTTTGCTAAGAAGAGATTTATCCTTATGAACATGAGTTTGTTTCTCGGAGACAAATCCTTTAAACTGAACTAAAGTTCCTTTAGGAGACAAGTCAGGATCAATTCCGATATGAAATTGATTACCAATGGAGATGACGCCACATGCAACGCCACAATAAGTAAACGAAATAGACATAGTACCTCTTTTTTAAAATAAGCGACAAGTTGAAAAACTAGTCATTAACAACAATGGAATGAGCATTTTAGTACATAGCTCTTGTAACTAGATTATAGTTTTTATCATCACTTTTATCAATACCAGCGTATGTTCGACACCTTCTTTTACGTTTAAAATACTTAGTTTCCACAGACCTCGGTTAGGTAATCCACAAAAAAATCCCAAGTGCACTAAGCAACTTGAGATTTTCTTTCTGTCTGGGCATGCCTGAGTCATTCAGGGCTTTATATTATTTGTCCTTTTGATCTTTGTGATCTTTTTTATTTTTCTTTTTACGTCCGTTGCGGCCAAGTCCTAGACCTGTTACCGATACGGTGAAGCCAGCGATATTGATGGTTTCTTCAATCTTACCTTTACTTGCTTCTTCCTCATTTGAGAGATTAATTGGCATCTTGTGTTTAGAGCCTTTACCCTCAGCTTGACTTGAAACAGGTGCTTCAAAGTCATCGCCTGGTCCATAAGTGACTGGTCCATCATGAGATTCCACTTGCTCTTCGACTTGGTCGAGAACTTCTAGGTCTTGGATCTCTTCAACAATGATATCGTCTGCCTTGTCTTCCTTAGGTTTACCGTTAATATCGCCTGTAAGTGGGATATAGACTACCGTTTCTTCAAGGTTACGTTGACCTACTGTCTTACCTTCAACCTTATCCTTATCAGCGCTATAGCCTTCTACTTCAGGAGTGATAACTGTTTCAAACTGACCTTTATTTGAAGTCCAGTAGCTTGAACCAAGCTCTTCACCTGTAACCTTATCAATAGTCAAGCTACGTGTCCATTGAGCAGTTTGGATGTTATTAGCAGGAAGTTCTGCTTGTCCATCGCTAGATGTGTAGAGAACTGTGAAGGTTACGTCTTTGATGTAGCTTTCGCGTTCTGGCCATTTGGCACCATCTGGGTTAGCTGGGTTGATTGGTGTACCAGCTTCTTGGATGTTATCTGGACCTACTTGAACGGTACCATGACGAAGGGTAACCATGAAGTTTTGGTCAACATGTGAATCGCCATCAAAGATCACACCGTTTGTGAAGCCATCTGCAAGGAGGGTATAACCACGGTCGCTATAGTACTTGATACGTTCGATTGTTGAGTATTCAATAACTTCGCCTGATTTACCAAGCAAGTCGACCACTTCAAGTTTCTTACGAGTTGTACCGTCAACATAAGTGACTGTAGCTTTCTGAGCATCCTTGAGGTAAGTAACCACTTCCATGATTTCAGGAGTTTCCACAGAAACCTCTGTCATTTCAGCGACTTCCATACGGTCTGGTGTAAATCCGACAACCTCTGGTGAAGGAACAGCTGAGAAGCCAGCTTGAGTACTTGACCATGCTTCATAATTGATAGCACCTGTCACAAGGTTAACATTAGCCAAACGTTTGAAATCAAGAACTTCAACGTAGTCGTCGCTAGCCAAGCCACCTTCTTCGAAGACATACTGGATGGTACGTGTCACATCGGCACGGTTTTCAAGCATCTCTACGCTATTTGGCCAAACTGGGCTATTCACATCATTTGGATCTACGACTTCACCTGCAACTGGTGCTGGCATATCTGGGTCGATAAGAACCAAACGTTCACGAAGAACCACTTCGAAGACTTGGTCAAAGTCAGAGTCACCATTGTAAGTGTGGTCAAAGGCTTCTGCATAACCATCGTTGACAAGTTCATAACCTTGTTTGAGCAAGTTTGCGATTTGTTCATCAGTAGAGTAGTCAATCTTCTCACCTGAGCTTCCGACAACAACATCACGAGTCAATTCTGACTTATCAAGCTCATTCATGTAAAGGATAATAGCTTTTTGCTCATCCTTAGCATAAACCACGTTGGTATCTTGACCTGGGTGTTCTGGAGTAATAAAGGCCTTTTCAGAAATGTAACCAAGAACATCTGGAACGACTGTTTCCATAGCCATGGTTGGATCTTCTGGATCGTTGTTGTAGCTTGGAGTAGGTGCATTTTCAATAAGTGTACCATACTCATCTACTGGAACAATCTTACCAAGTTCTGTGTAAGTTACTGTATCTTCCACTTCTGGAAGGTCTGGGCGAACTTCAAGTCCACCAGCTTGACGTTTATCTGCATAGAAGCCTTCAACTACTGGAACTTCTACAACATCATAAGTGAAGCTTTCTTGATCCCAAGTGCTTGTTTGTTCCACTTGGTTAAACTTACCGTGGAAGCTGAAGCTATCTTGAATGTTGATAACTGGATCTTTGTAGCCTGCACCTTGGAAGGTAACCGTTTGTTTCGTATCTTGTGTGATATCATCCAAGATTGGTTCGTAAACCAAGGTTTGGTCCATGCTGAGGTCAATTGGCAATACCAATTCACTTTCAGCTTGGTAGCCAGCAACTTGTGGTGCTGGTGTTTCAATAACTTGCGTAGCATCTTGAGGATCATTAGCATAATGAACTGGTTCTGCATCCGCGATTGGATTACCAAAGGTATCAACAGGGATAATCTTACCGAGTTCTTTATAGACAACACTGTCTGTGGCTTCTGGTTTATCAGGTGTAACAACCTGCATACCAGCCACTGCCTTGTCCGCATAGTAACCTTCGATAACTGGGACATTAACCTTAGCAAAGGTATAGCTGTCTTGATCCCAAGTGTAAGTGTCTTCTGCTTGATTGTACTTACCAGTGAAAGTAAAGTCAGACTGGATATTAACAGACGGTGTTGCTTCGCCAGCTCCTTTGAAGAAGACCGTTTGCAAGGTTGGTTGCGTTACATCTTCAAGGATTGGAGCGTACTCAACAAGAATATCGTCTGTCAAGCTCTCAGGCATGACACTTTGTTGCATTGGACGATAACCCGGAATGTGAGGAACAAGTGTCTCACTAACCTTAGTTGGGTTATTGGCATCGTTGTTGAAGGTTGGCGTTGGAACGTTTGGAATCAAGCGTCCATTTGCATCAATAGGAATGATCTTACCAAGTGGAACGTAGGTAATGGTTTCTTCGATGTTATCTTCAGTAACTTCTCTACCTTTAACTTCTACTCTATCTGCAAAATAGCCTAAAACAACTGGTGCATAGATGTCATAATACTTGGTCTTGTTTGGTGACCATTCTGTCTCGTCAACAAGCTCACCAGTGACCTTGTCAAAGGTAAGGGTACGGACCCAATAAGCATTTTGCACATCAGCATCTGGTAAATCCGCATTGCCATCTGTACTCTTGTAAAAGACTGTGAAGCTTACTTCTTTCTCGTAAGCATACTTAGATGGCCACTTAGGTCCATCTGGATTATTAGGATTGATTGGAGTATCTGGGACTTGCTCATGGTCAGGCCCTACCTTGGCAACATCGTGTTGCAAGAGGACAAACCACTCTTGATCATCAATATCCTTGTCATCAAAAATGGCATCTTTAGGGAATTCGTCCTGAATCAAGTCATATCCCATGTCCTTGAAAGTCTTGATACGTGTTGCTGTTCCGTATTCAATCGCTTCACCCAATTCCCCGGTCAACTGGTCACTAACCAAGTAAGCACCGGTAGTTTCATCAATATAAGTGATGCTGGCTTTCTTGAAAATTTTACGATACACAACCGGAGTATCCCCTCCTGGTTTGTTCGGTACTACACTTTTAATATCTGTCATATAATCTTGAACAGCTGGTGTTGCTGTCTCACCCGCCTTTCGTGGATCTTTTTTGTTATTGTTATACTGCTTAGTCAAAGCACCTGGAATATATTCCCCATCTTCTGTCACAGGGATAATGCGTCCCAATTTCCTATAGGTCACATGTTCCGTTACCGTTGGCACATAGGGTGTGACAACGTTAAAACCCGCTTCTTTTTGGTCAGCGAAATAGCCCTGGACAACTGGTACCGATATCTTAGGATAGGTATAACTGTCCTTGTCCCATTCGATTAAGCCAGTCTTCCTATCTCTAGTCCCCGTAAAAACATGATTTTCCATGACTTCAGGGTCTGGAGTTTTAGAATCTGCTCCTTGAAAAATAATCTCTTGCTTAGATGGAATCCTCACGGTTTCCGATTGGGCATGATTATCAAAGAGGGCTTCGTCAGCTCTAGCAAAATCTAATGGAGAGGGGGCACTGTGGTCAGAGCGACTTTTTGGGTTAGTCAATAATTTAGAAAGATCTATAGTATCAACTAAATCAGAGTCCGCTGATTTATGTGCAATATGCTCTTCGGCAGTTCTTGCTGCTGCTTCAGTCGCATCTTCCCTATAGGCTCTCAAAAATACTCCCCCTTTCTTCTTTTTATGAGAAATAAAATCCTATACTTGCTAAGTTCTCATGGAAATCTTTTCTATTAAGATTTCATTTTCCCTCGGAGAAGCTAACAAGTTCTTATCAAAGATTAAAATTTTTGATATCTCTTATATATACTATAATACGAGAATCGAATTTTTACAAGTAAGGTGTAAGAACTTTAATCATTTTAACCCCTAAGTGAAAAAATAGTGCTTTAATGTGCAATATCTATCAAGTAGTTTATGAAAGTGACATCAAAATGAGATTACCCCGATAACTTAAATGATGAGTCTTTAATGGAGCTTTCTCTCCCTAAAGACACTCTCATAAGAAATAGACTATAAACTATCACAACTACTTCTCATCTTTGAAAGACTAGAACCTTACCTCAGTTGTAAGGGAACAACCTAAGAGAATGGCACAGAGAAGGTCTGTGCCTAGTCCTCGACTATGGAATGCCAATGAATAACTAGCATTACTTTTAGTATAGATTGACTTTTACGCTTCGTCAATAGATTGGAACCATTTAATGAAATTCCCCATTTTCTCAAGTTTCTCGTATTAAGTTATAAATAACTAATAGCTTTTTTAGCATGATTACTTTTTCATGGAACTACAGATGTAATGATTACTATCAGACTATCATGACTAACTCAAGATGGTTTTAAAATCACTTGTTCAGCCATCATTAAATCCTTAACGAAATCCGAACATGCCATAAAAACCGAGACTACTGTCTCGGTTCATACAGTTTGGAAACGATTAGATTTGTCCTCGGCCTTGAGCGTCAAAGTAAACCCACCATCCTGGACTCACTTCAACCCAACGGTTAACAGCCATCTCACCTGAATTTGGATCATAGTAACGAACAACGCCGTTCACACGAACCAAATGACCTTTGATTTGCTTACCATTGTTATCAAAGAGGAGGTTTTGACCATTGATAGTAACCATGCCTTTGACAGCATTACCATTACCATCGAAGTAATACCAGCTACCATCGATTTCATGGAATTGATTGCGGTAAAGCTCACCTGAATTTACATCATAGTAACGAAGATTGCCATCAACATTAGCCAAAGCACCTTTAACCTGACGACCATTTTGATCAAAGTAGAGGTTTTGACCATTGATGTTTTGTGAACCTTTTACGGCTGCTCCATCATTATTGAAGTAAGCCCAAACACCTGGTTCAATTTCAGCAAAACGGTTGCGAGCCATTTCACCTGAGTTTGCATCATAGTAACGGATAGTACCATTCTCATTAACAGTACGCCCTTTAACTTGGACACCATTGTTGTCGAAGAAAAGTTCTTGACCATTGATGTTTTGGTGACCTGTCACACGTTTACCATTACCATCGTAGTATGCCCAAACGTTGTTACCAATTTGAACAAATTGATTGCGGCCTGATGTATTGTTATTGTTGTTATCTGGTTTTGGATCTTGTTTACCGTTTGCATTCAAGACACCGTTTTGGTCGTAGTAGAATACTTGACCTCTACGGTTTTGACGGTAACCATCACGCAATTGCACCCCATTAGCGAGGAAGAAGTATTGTTTACCATCGATAGTCTTTTCACCGATTGCCATGCGACCTGAGTTATCAAAGTAGTAAACATTTCCGTCGTTATCTTTGATAAAGGCATTCTTAGCACGTTTGCCATCGTTATAACGATAGTAAACACTGCCCCAGCTCTTCTCAAACTTACCACTACCATCACCGTTTTGGTTGTCGTTGTTAGTAGATTGGTTGCTTCCGACTACTTTTGGAAGGCTAACTTTACCACCATTTGTACCGTAGTAACCACTTAGACCATTCTTAAGCACGTACTCTGAACCACGGTCAAGAATGTTAGTACCATTCATGTACTTCGCAGACCACTGTGTGATCTTCTCGTCAGTAGTCATACGTTTACCAGTAGAGATTTGAACACGATCAAAGATTTGTGGGTAAAGACGTTTCAATTCATCAAGGAAGGCACCACCATATTTACCTTGGTAGTCGTTACCAAAAGTACGTGTCTTAGCAGCGTAGAGGCTATGATTGATGATTGCTCCATCTTTAGTTTCACCATAGTTATTAACACGAGTTGCTGTAACCACTTCATCACCTGGAAGGTTATAGATTTGGTCTGGAACCCAGTCAGCAATCGCTGAGATACCTACAGCGTGGAGTGATTTAAGAGCTGCTTTCAAGTCAGCCAATGAACCGTACTTATTGTCCTTACTCATAGCAATATCATAACGGTCTGTAAAAGCATAACCATTTTGGATGACTGAGTCAAGGAAGCTACCATCATCACTTGAAACGTACTGTGGTGCAAATTCAAATGATGTGATACCCCATGATTTGAAGAGGTTTGCATTTTCAGCAATCTTCTTATTAGTGTATTGTGATGAATCTTGGACGAAGTCTTGGAAGTTAGAGAAACCTTCGTAGATAACTTGTGAATCAAGGGCAGCATTTGATTCATAAACCAAACCACTGCTGTTCTTTTCTTTACTTGGTGCTACACGCACGTCTTGACTTTCAGAAGCACCTACTGGTACCCAAACTGCAAGGTAACCATCAACTTGAGGGTTACGGATACCACGGATTTCGTTTGCATTAAATGTCAAATTACCGTTACCATCAGTGTATTTGACAATGCCGTTAGCATCGCTATCATTCAAGTAAGTAGCCACACCATCGTTTGTTGTCAAAAGCAATGGACGATAAGCTTGGTTACGGTGAGCCGCACCCATGTTAATTGTCAAGTTGCTTGTCAAACGAAGGGCAGGTTGGTTTGAAACGATAACTGCCATACCTTGGTTACGTGTTTCTGCTGTACCAGTATCAGAAGCACTATTAGCCCCTGTACCATAACGTACAGATGTCAAGACACCTGCAGCATCCCAACCATTAGTATTACCATAACCGATGTAGTTAACCTTCATATCTTGACCACCGGCTGCATAGCGGATACGGCCTTTCAAGAGGGTTTCAATAGCATCATAATATGGTGATTTTTGGGCCATATATTGACCATCATCTGTGTACATGTCACCATAGTAAACACGTGGCACAGTGTCCTTATGCGTAAGCATCAAGGCGTATGCTGATGGAATATTATATTGTGTGTATTGCTTGTTAGCACTACGCATGTCTCTGTTGTAGATTTCAAAGGCTTTCTTCATTTCATCAAGCGTGAAGGTATTCCCTGTTGATTGAGGGTTGATTTCATTTTTGATGATTTGACCAATGATTGATTGTACCTCTGAATCGTGAGCACGAACAAAGGCGTAGTTAGCCATGCGTTTAGAGTTTTTACCACTTTCAGAACGGTCATTGATACTATTTGAAATAAGTGGTTCAACTCCTGAGCGGTTACCAATTGGACGCAAGAGTGAATATACCAATGCTAAGTGCATAGGGTCATCCATTGGCAATTGGGCACCTTTAGTGTCTTCATTGTAGTATGGGTCATTGTGAGACCACGCTTCCAAGATAGACATGTGTTTAATGGCTTGATCTTGGCTTTGGTCAGAACCATACTTAGCTTTGAAGTAATCTGAAGCAATTTGAAGAAGGTCAGCATTGACATTATCCACGGCATCGACACGAACACCATCGAAGTTTTCATCTTCAGAACCACCAGTAATAGTACCGATGTTCATGATGTAGTGGAGCCAGTTCAACTGCTCAGCTTGAACCGCTGGGTTTGAGTTGTCGATATCATTAGCCAACAAGAACTCGAAACCACCGTTACTTGTATCCTTAGTATACTTAGGATTGTGTTTACCTGTTTGGCTAGTTGGTGTGCGGTTCAAGAGACGATAATCAGAATTAGCATGGCTTGTACGACTATCGTTGTTATAGAGAAGGGCACCACCTTGCAAGTGATCGCTGTTATCAAGATTTTCAGAAGTTGAATTCCAACCTGGTTGGGTCTTCACGAAATTTTTGATAGTTGTACGCAACCAGTCAGTGTTACCTTCACGCGCAATACGTTCTTCAATACGTTTTTGAACTTCAAGCGCTGCTTGGTCCATTTGAGTTTGTGAGCTGAATGACGTATAGGTCTGATTGGTACCGAGACCTTGCTCCTTCATGTAGTTGAGGTAGCTCGCTTGGATAGCCTTGCTTGGCCACCAAACCGTAAGCAATGGACGTTTGTCATTTTCAGTTGAGGCAGTCCACTCTTTACCATCTTTCAAGATTTCTTTTGGACGGTACCATGTGTTGGCAGTAAAGTAACCATCAACAAGTTCGATATCTTTATCAGTTGTACCATAAAAAGCATTTTTATCACCATTTACAGTAACGTTTGTGTTTGTACTATCAGCTGATGAACCTGTTCCACCGTTCTTGTCGAAACGGTATTCTTTTTGGTTAGACAATTCACCAGTTTCAGCGTTGAAGTATTGGCTTCCGCCGTTACGTTCAAGGACATAATTCTTACGAATAGTGCCGTCATCTTCAACGTAGTATTGTTTTCCATCAATTGTTTTGATGTGACTTGGACCATCAGTTACGACATTGTTAGTTGCTGGAAGGTCGTTGTTTACTACTGTGACAGTATTGTTGGCATTATTTGTATTGCCGTTAACTGGGGTAGCACGACGGCCTCCTGTAGGACCACGTCGAGCACCAGTCGCACGACGTTCACGTGTCGCTGCGCGATCAGTAACTGTTGTTGTGTCAGTTGTAGTGTTGTTATTTGTCGTATCAACAGCTGTATCATTGGTTGCTGTTGTATCTGTTGTAGTTGCCGCACGATCAGTACCGACTGGCGCTGCCGTATCAACAGCATTCGCTGCAACTGTATTTGTTGTATCAGTTGTCAAATCGAAAGTTGCTGTTGGAGCTGCTTGGTCAGTTGCGACATCGTTTGTCGCTGCAACTGCTGTAGTTGGATCCTGAGCAGCCGTTGTATCGTTTGATACAGTTCCCGTATCAACAGTAATATCGGGGATGGCTACAGTAGCATCCGTGTGTTCGTCGGCCTGAACGACACCGTCGTTAGTCGCTAAAGAAACCGCTGAGACTGCACCGAGCGACATCCCTGTAACTGCGATGGTTACCCATTGTTTCTTAACTTTGTGCATTTTATAATGTACTTTTTTGTCCATAATAAAAAGACTCCTTTTTCCCATTTATAGCTTCATTCTAAATCATTGAAAGCTTTTTTTCAATAAGATTCGATAAATTTTCATAATTTTTAGAAAAGTCCTTTTATTGTTTTAATGACATTAGCTTTAAATGAGTGTTTAGAAATATAAAAATGGTCATTTTAGTTCATTGAGAAACAGAAAACTGACACTCTATGGCTATTTAGAATGATTATTGATAAGGCACTTCTTTTAATGGGATTACAAGAAAATCTAATGAAAATTCACAAAATCCTTAAGGCACTTCTCTCAAAGCGACAAAAAATACCATCCTTACCAAACCATTAGGTCTGTCAAGATAGTGTCTTTTTTAGACTATCTTCTCATACAGAAACTAAATTCTAACTATCTAAGCCATTCATTACTTACTGAGGTGTCAAAGGGTCAAATTAGGTCACTCTAGCGATAATTAAAAATACTCTTTTCCATCAAAAACGAAGGGAACAAAAACCAGACAATTCATCAAAAAAAATGCCTCAAAAGCTTATCTATCCTGCTGAAAACAAGGAAAAAGGAGTATAATAAAGGTAGAAAGAGTTAAACTATTTAGAAACAAATAGAGGGGAAGGTGAGAAAGATGTCAGTACAACATACAAACTTCAACACAAGCCAAGATAAGGATAAGACTGGTCAAGAGTTCAATAATCAAGAGCTCATTAAGAATAATTCTCCAGACAACAGGCTTGCTTCTATTCTCCTTGCAGTCGCCTTTTATTTAGCTATCGTTTATCTTGCCTTATTTTTGCTCTTAGGCCTGTCAAATCCTTGGGGAATGGTTATAATAATTTTCCTAGCACCTAGTTTGATTAGTTTTATCATTGCAACTATTTTTACAGGTATTGGGCGTAAAAAAGCTAATAAAAACTTCTTATACACAAGCATCGTTTTTTATATAGCTTCTATCGTTTTGGCCTATGACCCCGACTGGGGAGTTTTTCGAGTTATACCGATTCTGTTAACTATTCTAGTAACAGTGGGAACTGTGATGTATAAACAAGATAATGAGCAAGACAACAAATAAGAGACCATGTTCAAGTGGTCTCTTATTTTTATGTAGTCATTAGTATTTCAAAAAGTCAGTTCCATTTTGAAACTTCCACAACATCTCTAAATCAAAAAACACCTCTTAGCTAGAATGGTTATCTAACATGAAGGTGTTTTTTATTGTGCTTATCTAAGCATTGCAAAGACTATTATAATCCTAAAATACGAATAATCTTCGTCCTATTCTTCATTTTTCTTACGTTTAGCAAGAAATCCAAGACCAGTTGCAGTTGCCAAGACACCCAAGGCCATACCTAATGATGAGTTTTCCTCACCAGTCTTCGGAAGAGCTTGGCTACCATGTTTGTGCTTAGGATCCCTCACTTCAGAAACACTTGTTGATGCAGAGGTTGATAATGACTCAGATACACTTGTTGAAATACTTGTGCTTTCAGAGGCACTAGCTGATTCTGTCGAACTTACTGATTCTGAGGCAGACAATGATGCAGATGCACTTGCACTTTGCGATTCGCTCAACGATACAGACTCACTTGTAGAAATCGATGCACTTACTGAGAGTGACTCACTCAGTGATACTGAGTTTGAAACAGATTGTGATTCAGACACTGATGCACTCGCTGAAACTGATTCAGACAATGACTCAGATACACTTGTTGAAGCGGATGTACTTGCTGAAGCTGACGCGCTTGATGATTCTGAGTTTGAAACGGATTCTGAGGCAGACACAGACGCACTCGCTGAAACGGACTCTGAGTTCGCTACTGATTGCGACTCTGAAATTGAGGTACTTTCAGAAGTTGATTCTGAGGCAGAGACTGAAGCGGATACAGACAATGATTCAGAGACACTTGCACTCTGCGATTCGCTCAACGATACAGACTCACTTGTAGAAATCAAAGAACTTACTGAGAGTGACTCACTCAGTGATACTGAGGTTGAAACAGATTCTGAGTTCGATACTGATTGCGACTCTGAAATTGAGACACTTACTGAAGTTGATACTGAGGCTGAGGCTGACTCAGATGCACTTGCTGAAGCGGAGACGCTGGATGAGACTGACGCAGAAACTGAGGTTGAAACAGACTGTGATTCTAATACAGACGCACTTGTTGATGCAGACTCTGAAATTGAGGTACTTACAGAAGTCGACTCTGAGGCTAATGCTGAAGCGGACGCAGACAATGACTCAGATACACTTGTTGATACTGAAAGACTTGCTGAGGTACTCAACGAAGTTGAAATACTTGTTGAAGCACTTGTGCTTTCAGAGGCACTCAAGAATGCTGATGTAGAAGCTGACTCTGATACTGAAACGCTTGATGAAGCGG
>NZ_KV832051.1:9761-10561 GCF_001837325.1 Streptococcus sp. HMSC065H07 | reverse complement strand
TGATACTGACTCTGATGCACTTACACTTTGTGATCCGCTCAACGATACAGACTCACTAGCTGAAATCGAAGTACTTACTGAGACTGATTGTGATTCACTCAATGATGCTGACTCTGATACTGAAACGCTTGATGAAGCGGATTCTGAGACAGAGGCACTTGTTGAGACTGACTCAGACGTGCTGGCTGATGCTGATAGAGATACACTTGCACTTTGTAATTCGCTCAACGATAAAGACTCACTTGTTGAAATCGAAGTACTTACTGAGGATGATTCTGACGTACCTACTGAGGCTGACGTAGATACTGAAGCGGATGCGCTCGCTGATACTGACTCTGATGCACTTACACTTTGTGATTCGCTCAACGATAAAGACTCACTTGTAGAAATCGAAGCACTTAATGAGGCTGATTGTGATTCAGACACAGATGCACTCGCTGAAACTGACTCTGAGGCACTTGTTGATTCTGATGCGCTTGCTGAAGTCGACGCTGAAACGCTAGCCGAAGTCGAT
This sequence comes from Streptococcus sp. HMSC065H07, assembly GCF_001837325.1. Classification (NCBI taxonomy): domain Bacteria; kingdom Bacillati; phylum Bacillota; class Bacilli; order Lactobacillales; family Streptococcaceae; genus Streptococcus; species Streptococcus sp. HMSC065H07. Next base: position 10,047 of record NZ_KV832051.1, on the reverse strand, counting down.
TCTGAGGCAGAAACTGAAGCTGATGTGCTTGCTGAGGATGATGCACTTTCGCTTTGAGACTCACTCAACGATACAGACTCACTTGTTGAAATCGAAGAGCTTACTGAGACTGATACTGAGTTTGAAGCAGACTGTGATTCTGATACAGAGATACTTGTTGATGTTGACTCAGACGTGCTGGCTGATTCTGACGCACCTACTGAGGCTGACGTAGATACTGAATCGGATGCGCTCGCTAATTCTGACGCTGAGACTGAAGCTGATGTGCTTGCTGAGGATGATGCAC
>NZ_KV832051.1:8674-9661 GCF_001837325.1 Streptococcus sp. HMSC065H07 | reverse complement strand
CAGACTCACTTGTTGAAATCGAAGAGCTTACTGACGCTGAAACTGAGTTTGATACTGATTGTAATTCTAAGATTGAAGCACTTAATGAGGCTGACTCTGACTCAGAGGCTGATTCAGATGCACTTGTGCTTTGAGACTCACTCAATGATGCTGACTCACTAGCTGAAACTGAAGCACTTAATGATGCTGATTCTGAGTTTGACTCAGATTGTGATGTTGACGTTGATTCACTCTCTGAAGTCGAAACTGAATTCGATACTGATTGTGATCCTGAAACAGATGCACTCAATGACGCCGACTCACTCAAGGATGTTGAGTTAGATGTCAAAACAGATTCACTTGTTGAAATGAAGCTTGAAGCCGAGTTCGAAACAGATTCAACAGTTGAAATAATCGCAGAAATTGAAGCACTGAAAGCTTGAGACTGACTTTCAAATACAGAAGCACTTAATGAGCTCGATATACTCAATGATACTGATTCAGAAGCCGAAACTGACGCACTTGTGCTCTGCGATTCACTCAATGATGCTGACTCACTAGCTGAAACTGATGCACTTACTGACGCTGACTCTGAGTTAGATTCTGATTGTGATTCTGAAATTGATTCACTTACCGAGGCTGACTCGGAATTGGACACTGATTGTGACTCTGAAATTGATTCACTTACTGAAGCGGATTCTGAGTTAGACTCTGACTGTGATTCTGAGATTGATTCACTTACTGACGCTGACTCTGAGTTTGATGCAGATTGTGATTCTGAGACAGAAGCACTTTCTGACGCTGACTCGGAAGTTGAAGCGGATTGTGATTCTGAGATTGACGCACTTTCTGACGCTGACTCGGAATTAGACACTGATTGTGATTCTGAGATTGATTCACTTACTGATGCTGACTCGGAGTTTGAAGCAGACTGTGATTCAGAAACTGATGCACTCTCTGAAGCGGATTCGGAGTTAGACACTGATTGTGATTCTGAGATTGATTCAC
>NZ_KV832051.1:8118-8574 GCF_001837325.1 Streptococcus sp. HMSC065H07 | reverse complement strand
TTGATTCACTTACTGATGCTGACTCGGAGTTTGATTCAGAAAGTGATTCTGATACAGAAGCACTTTCTGATGCTGATTCGGAATTAGACACTGATTGTGATTCGCTTACTGATGTACTCTCTGATGCTGATTCTGAGTTAGACACTGATTGTGATTCTGAGACTGATTCACTTACTGATGCTGACTCGGAATTTGATTCAGACTGTGATTCTGAAACTGATTCACTTACTGAGGCTGATTCGGAATTAGACACTGATTGTGATTCTGAAATTGATTCACTTACTGAAGCAGAGACTGAATTTGATTCGGATTGTGAAGCTGACGTCGACTCGCTCTCTGAGGCTGACTCTAAGTTTGAAACCGATTGTGATTCTGATACAGAAGCACTTTCTGACGCTGATTCTGAGTTTGAGACAGACTGCGATTCTGAAATTGACGCACTGACTGACGCTGACT
>NZ_KV832051.1:7166-8018 GCF_001837325.1 Streptococcus sp. HMSC065H07 | reverse complement strand
ATTCGCTTACTGATGCACTCTCTGAAGCTGACTCGGAGTTTGAGACAGACTGTGATTCAGACACTGATGCACTCTCTGAAGCTGACTCGGAATTAGAAACCAATTGTGATTCGCTTACTGATGCACTCTCTGAAGCTGACTCTGAGTTTGAGACAGACTGTGATTCAGAAACTGACGAACTTGCTGAGGATGATTCTGAGTTTGAAACTGATTGTGAAGCTGAAATTGACGCACTTTCTGAGGCTGACTCTGAGTTTGAAACAGACTGTGATTCTGAAACTGACGCACTTTCTGATGCTGACTCTGAGTTTGAAACAGACTGTGATTCTGAAACTGACGCACTTTCTGAAGCTGATTCGGAATTAGATACAGATTGTGATTCAGATACTGACGCACTTTCTGAAGCTGATTCGGAATTAGATACAGATTGTGATTCAGATACTGACGCACTTTCTGAAGCTGATTCGGAATTTGAAACGGATTGTGAGGCTGAAACTGATGCACTTTCTGAGACTGATTCGGAATTTGAGACTGATTGTGATTCAGAAACTGACTCACTTTCTGACGCTGATTCTGAATTAGATACAGACTGTGATTCTGAGATTGATTCACTTACTGACGCTGATTCTGACGTTGAAGCTGACTGTGATTCAGATACTGACGCACTTTCTGAAGCTGACTCTGAGTTTGACACTGATTGTGATTCTGACACAGACGAGCTTGTTGAAGCGGACTCACTCAAGGAACTTGAAACACTCGCTGACTTAACGGTACTCAAAGACACACTCGTTGAAGCGGACTCACTTTGTGAGACACTGGTCTTCAAGGACTCACTCAAGGAACTTGAAACAC
>NZ_KV832051.1:6553-7066 GCF_001837325.1 Streptococcus sp. HMSC065H07 | reverse complement strand
ACTCACTCAAGGAACTTGAGACACTCGCTGACTTAGCAGCACTTAAAGACGCACTTGTTGATGCAGATTGACTTTGTGATACGCTGGTCTTCAAGGACTCACTCAAGGAACTTGAAATGCTCTCATATTTCACGGCACTCAAAGACGCACTCGTTGAAGCAGATTGACTTTGCGAAACACTCGTCTTCAAAGACTCACTCAAGGAACTTGAAACACTCGCTGATTTCACGGTACTCAAAGATGCACTTGTTGATGCAGATTGACTCTGTGATACGCTCGTCTTCAAGGACTCACTCAAGGAACTTGAAACACTCGCTGATTTCTCAGTACTCAAAGAAGCACTCGTTGAGGCTGACTGACTTTGAAAAACGCTAGTCTTCAAAGACTCACTCAAGGAACTTGAGACACTCGCTGACTTCACAGTACTCAAAGACGCACTTGTTGAAGCGGATTCACTTTGTGATTGGCTTGTCTTCAAGGACTCACTCAAGGAACTTGAGACACTCGCTGACT
>NZ_KV832051.1:1678-6453 GCF_001837325.1 Streptococcus sp. HMSC065H07 | reverse complement strand
GATTTCACAGCGCTCAAAGAGGCACTTGTTGAAGTGGACTGACTTTGTGAGACGCTTGTCTTCAGGGACTCGCTCAAAGAACTTGAAACACTCTCAGATTTCACGGTACTCAAAGACGCACTTGTTAAAGCAGATTGGCTTTGTGAAATGCTGGTCTTCAAGGACTCACTCAAGGAGCTTGAGACACTTTTTGAGGCTACCGTGCTCAATGAAAGGCTGGTCGATGCAGACTGCTTAGCGGACTCACTTCGACTTTGAGAAATCGATTCCTGCTTAGACTGACTGGCACTTTGCGACACTGACTGACTGTGATCGCTATCTGACAGTTTCACCGCTACGACATTGGTCGTACTATCTTTATAAGTAATGGTAACCGTACCATCACTATTAACCGTATAGGACTTAATCCGGTTGGCCACCTCTGGATTAACAGCCGACACAGCAGCAATCACCTTGCTCTTATCTGCATCTGTCAATGCAGTTAGACTCGTCACCTGAATAGTGCTTGTTGGCGCCACACCTGGCGTACGATCAGCGAGACGCCCCTGGGTAATCCGAATCTCACCCAAACCATTTGGACGGTTCATATTTGACGCATTGTCAATAGCAGCAACATTACGTTGCCATGTGTTTCGGAAAGAATGATAAAGGTCATCCTTCAGATGAATGGTCGTTGTGATGGTTGCAGGGTTCGCACTGGTAGCCGTAATATCACCCGTGATAGGAGCAATATTACCAGTTCCGTACTGGCTACTACCAAAGAAATTGCCGTTCAAGGCATTGTCATTCAAATCGGCTCTTGCAACGACTTTCATTTCTTTAAGCTTGCCACTGTCATCCGTTGCCGTGAAAGTCAAAACAGCATCATCGCCAGCATAGATGGTATAGTTTTTCCCACCACCTTCGAGAGGCGTTGACTTAGGTTCCACACCATCTACAGTCAACTTGGCCGTCACTTCAGGACGCGTTCCGTCCGTTACAGCCACGGAATTGCTAGCATCTGAATACACCGCATAATCACCATACATAATGCGAGCTTTGGCTGTTACACCACCTGTTTGTAACCTAACTGTCGGCGTCACAATCGCTTGACCTGAAGCATCTGCCACTGCTGTTCCCACTTCGTCGTCATTATTGTATAGAACGACTGTGGAACCTGGCTCAGCTCCCGTCACCGTTACAGGCGTCTGTGTGTAAGCCTTGTCCAATAATCTCGTTTCAACGGTTGGTGCTGCTAGTCGCTTCACTGGAGCCGTCACATCATTAGTGGTGTTATCTTTATAAGTAATGGTTACCACACCAGATGATGAAACGGAATAAGATTTAAAGTCCTTTGAAGTAGCAATATTTGGGTTAGCAGTCTTAAACGCTTCCCAAACCTTATCTTTTTCAGCCTGAGCGAGACTACTTGTGTCATTGACAAAAGTACTCGTTGTCACCGCCGTAATCGGATTACGAATACCATCATTTTGCGGCAAAACCTGAATACGAAGCGTGCGTGTCACTGACTGATTAGCCGTATTCGTCACTACAAAAGAAACATTATAAATTTTCCCAGGCGTTACGACCTCTGTCTGCCCAACAGTCCCCACGATATTAAAGACAGCTGAACTATTTTTCAAGGCCGATGTTTGCGGAACATAAATGCCATTCACACGATCACTACCAGAAGCGTAGCCAATGCTCTTAATATTATTTCGTGTAGGATTGGTTTCAACAACCTTATAAGGCTGATTGATGTAGTCAGAGTTATAAACAGTAATCAAGGCATTGTTAGCCAGACCTAAATTATACTGGGGTGCACGGAGGTTGCTATTAGCATCAATGCGAGAACCATTACGAGGATCACGCTGACCAGATGTCGCACGAAGAACCGCATTGGCAAGACTATTTCTAACCTGACGGGCCTGACTAATCGTAGGAGCCACATCACTATCACGCTCAGCTAGACTGACACGAATGGCATCCAAGGCTTTATCTCCCTTGAGAATAACAGCATCCGTATTTGGCAAATCAACAGCTTGAGCTTTATAGGTATAAATGTCTAAGGCTAAATCTTTGAGACGCTTTTCTTGTTCTAAACGCTCAGCATCAGCCACAACCGAGGTAGCTAGTAGCCCAGTCGCCGTATCAGACAATTTGAGATTCGTTTGCACTTCAGATGTCAAGGAAGCATTTAACAAGTTCGACTCTGAGCTGACAAGAGTCATCCCCACTTTAGAGTCGCTACTGCTATCACTCTTGCTAACTGACTGAACAGAGGCACTTGCGCTTTGCTCTGAAGTTTTTCCAAGCGTACTCTCAGACTGACTGTGAGCAGAAGAATCCGTCTGACTTACTGATTCCGATTTAGAAGCTAATGAAGCTGACAATGAAACTGAAAGCGAGGCACTCAATGACAAGGATGTCGATTTAGAAGCTAATTCAGAGGCAGACACCGATTGGCTGCGTGATAAAGACTCACTCAAAGAAGCCTCCGAAGTCTGACTTGATACAGTTTCAGATGACTCTTGACTATTTACTTGACTCTCTTGAACACTGGACACAGACTCCATATTTCCAAGAACAACGGAATCAGATGCAGCTAAGAGATCAGTCTTAGCTCCTGCTTCACTTTCCAAAATCGGCTGATCAGTCATTTCATCCGCATGTGCCACGTGAGTCGCGACTGAACCACCAAGCAAGGCCCCAGTTGCAAGCACTCCTTTGAGCACTGTCTGACCTGAAAAGGCAGGTGCTTCCACCTCTACCTGCTGGGCACCAACAGACGGTGTATCCACACCCCCTCTAAGCACCTTGAAAAGACCAAAATTCGACGTCGCTGCACGAAGCCAGTGCTTCCCTGACTTAACTAGCTTAAAACGTGTCACACGATCTGTTTCACGATATTGACCTTCATTCCTTCTAAAAAACATATATACTCCATTTATTTTTGATTAAAACACTCCTTTAAATTTTATCATAAAATTAAGCAAAAAATCTTATTTCAAGATTGCTTTCTAGCGATTAATCCTTTCTTTCATTTCCCCAGAAATACGATAATAATGCTAACCCTAAGACTTATTAAAACTATTTGTATTTTTAGAATATCAGACTAAAAAAAATCCCCTACCAATTAGGAAATCTCTCTAATCGATAGGGGATATTTGATTATCTCGCTAGAAGATAATGATTAAACTTACTAAGACTTAGAAGTCTTCACTTTCTTCTTCATCTTTCTTACGTTTGGCAAGAAAGGCAAGACCTGTTGCAGTTGCCAAAGCACCCAAGGCCATACCTAATGATGAGTTTTCCTCACCAGTCTTAGGAAGCGCTTGGCTACCACGTTTGTGTTTAGGATCTTTCACTTCAGAAGTTGATTCTGATGCACTCATTGAGGCTGAAATCGAAGCACTTGTTGATGCTGAAGCTGAAAGACTTGCTGAAGTACTCAATGACGTTGAGATACTTGTTGAAGTGCTTGTACTTTCAGAAGCACTTAAGAATGCCGATGTAGAGGCTGAGTCTGATACTGAAACGCTTGATGAAGCAGATTCTGAATGATTTACAATGTTTGAAAGTGATTCAGAGATTGAAGTTGAAACAGAGATAGATTCTGACGCTGACACTGAAGCGGATGTGCTTGCTGAGGCTGACGCAGATGCCGAAGCGCTTGCTGACGCTGACTCTGATACTGAAACTGATGTGCTTACTGACGCTAACTCAGATGCAGAGACTGATGCTGATGTGCTTGCTGATTCTGATGCAGATGCTGACTCAGATGCACTTGCTGATTCTGACGCAGAGACTGAAGCTGACTCAGATGCGCTCGCTGACTCTGACGCTGAGACTGATGCAGATGTGCTTGCTGATTCTGACGCAGAGACTGAAGCGGATGTGCTTGCTGACTCTGAGGCAGAGGCTGAAGCTGACGCACTTGATGATTCTGACGCAGATGCTGAAGCCGATGTGCTTGCTGATTCTGATGCAGAGACTGATGCAGATGCGCTTGCTGATTCTGACTCAGATACTGACTCTGATGCACTCGCTGATTCTAATGCAGATACTGAAGCGGATGTGCTTGCTGAGGCTGATACAGACTCAGATGCGCTTGCTGATTCTGACGCAGATGCTGAAACTGAGGCACTTGCTGATTCTAATACAGACTCAGATGCGCTTGCTGATTCTGACACTGAAGCAGATTCAGATGCGCTTACTGATTCTGACGCTGAGATTGAAGCGGATGCGCTTGCTGAGACTGACGCAGAGACTGATGCAGATGTGCTTACTGACTCTGAAGCGGATGCACTTGCTGAGTCTGATGCGCTCGCTGAGACTGACTCAGATACTGAAACGGATGTGCTTGCTGATTCTGACGCAGATGTTGATGCTGACTCTGACGCGCTTGCTGATTCTGATGCTGATGCTGAAGCTGACTCAGATACAGAAACTGATGTGCTTACTGATTCTGATGTAGATACTGAAGCGGATGTGCTTGCTGATTCTGATGCTGATGTTGATGCTGACTCAGATGCGCTTGCTGATTCTGATGCAGATGCTGAAGCTGATGCACTTGCTGAGTCTGATGCGCTCGCTGAGACTGACTCAGATACTGAAACGGATGTGCTTGCTGATTCTGACGCAGATGTTGATGCTGACTCTGACGCGCTTGCTGATTCTGATGCTGATGCTGAAGCGGATGTGCTTGCTGATTCTGATGCTGATGCTGACTCAGATGCACTTTCTGAGGCTGATGCAGATGCTGAAGCTGAGGCACTTGCTGATTCTGATGCAGA
>NZ_KV832051.1:0-1578 GCF_001837325.1 Streptococcus sp. HMSC065H07 | reverse complement strand
TTGCTGATTCTGATGCTGATGCTGACTCAGATGCGCTTGCTGATTCTGACTCTGATACAGAAACTGATGCGCTTGCTGATTCTGATGCAGATACTGAAGCTGATGTGCTTGCTGATTCTGATGCAGATGCTGACTCAGATGCACTTGCTGATTCTGATGCAGAGACTGAAGCTGATGTGCTTGCTGATTCTGATGCAGATGCTGACTCAGATGCACTTGCTGATTCTGATGCAGATGCTGAAGCTGACTCAGATGCAGATGTGCTTGCTGAGGCTGACGCAGAGACTGATGCAGATACGCTTGATGATTCTGACTCTGATACAGAAACTGATGTGCTTGCTGACGCTGACTCTGATACAGAAACTGATGTGCTCGCTGATTCTGATGCAGAGACACTCGCTGAGGCTGACGCTGAAAGTGAGTTGGAAACAGACTGTGATTCTGAGATAGAGGCACTTGTTGATGCAGACTCAGAATTTGAAACTGATTGTGATTCTGAAACTGATGCACTTACAGATGTACTTTCAGAATTAGATACTGATTGTGAGCCTGAAACAGATGCACTCAATGACACTGACTCACTCAATGATGCTGAGTTAGATGTTGAAATCGATTCACTTGTTGAAATGAAGCTTGAAGCAGAGTTCGAAATAGACTCAACAGTTGAAATGATTGCAGAAATTGAAGCACTGAAGGCTTGAGACTGACTTTCAAATACAGAAGCACTCAAAGAGCTTGATGTACTTAATGATTCTGATTCAGAAGCCGAAACTGACGCACTTGTACTTCGAGATTCACTCAATGATGCTGACTCACTAGCTGAAATTGAAGCACTTACTGACGCTGACTCGGAATTTGAGACAGACTGTGATTCTGAAACTGATGCACTTTCTGAGGCTGATTCGGAGTTTGAAACAGACTGTGATTCTGAAACTGATGCACTCTCTGATGCTGATTCTGAGTTAGACACTGATTGTGATTCTGAAACTGATGCACTTTCTGAGGCTGACTCTGAGTTTGATACAGACTGTGATTCAGAAATTGATTCACTTACTGACGCTGATTCTGAAGTTGAAGCGGATTGTGATTCTGAAATTGATTCACTTACTGACGCTGATTCTGAAGTTGAAGCGGATTGTGATTCTGATACAGAAGTACTTTCTGAGGCTGATTCTGAGTTAGATACTGATTGTGATTCTGAAATTGATTCACTTACTGACGCTGACTCTGAGTTTGAAGCAGACTGTGATTCAGAAACTGATGCACTTTCTGAGGCTGATTCGGAGTTTGAAACAGACTGTGATTCACTTACTGACGCACTTTCTGACGCTGATTCTGAGTTTGATACAGACTGTGATTCTGAGACAGACGCACTTTCTGATGCTGACTCTGAGTTAGACACTGATTGTGATTCAGATACAGACGCACTTTCTGAGGCTGACTCGGAATTAGACACTGATTGTGATTCGCTTACTGATGCACTCTCTGACGCTGATTCTGAGTTTGATACATACTGTGATTCAGATACAGACGCACTCTCTGACGCTGATTCTGAGTTAGACACTGATTGTGATTCTG
>NZ_KV832050.1:73592-73916 GCF_001837325.1 Streptococcus sp. HMSC065H07 | reverse complement strand
CTGAAGCATTGATGTGGATACTTACGAAGATATCCGATTCAGAGGCGTTGGCTGCACGAGAGCGATCTGTCAAATCGACATAGGTATCGCTGGTACGTGTGGTCACGACTTGATAGCCTTCTGCTTCTAATTTGGCCTTAACTCGGCTTTGGATAGCCAAGGTCAAGCTCTTTTCAGAAATACCAAAGTACGAAGCTCCTGGATCATAGCCACCATGGCCAGCATCTAGATAGACAACCTTATTTAAAACATCGTAGTTTCCTTTTGATGCCGAACCGATTTTCTTAGGGGCTACCACATCAGCTGAAGTTGCTCCAAAGCCAA
>NZ_KV832050.1:73018-73492 GCF_001837325.1 Streptococcus sp. HMSC065H07 | reverse complement strand
GACTGGCTGAAATAGTCACCTTGTAGGAACCATCATCCTGTTTTGTGGCATTATGCCAAACAAGATCATCCTGACCATTTTGCTCAGACCAGACAGGGATAAGGACACCTGAAATACCACTTGGATTCGTCAGATTAGTGATAAGAACGTCAAAAGTTCCACGATTTTTATCATTATTGGTAATAGTCAATGTTCCTTGAGTCTTAGTGATATCAAGTGTCACTTGTTTGCCACCTAGGCCAATGAATTTACCATCATTGTCAACCAAATAGACATGAGAGTTATAGAGACCGCTATCTCCCTTATGGTTGCTTGAACGAACAGTTACCTTATAGTCTCCATTAGCTTGCTTGGCTGCCTTGTACCAGATGATATCATCTTGACCGTTCTTTTCTGACCAGGTTGGAACTAGAACTTCTTTGAAACCACGTGGCGCAATTAAGTTTGAGATAACAAGATCATAGCTACCAGTAG
>NZ_KV832050.1:0-72918 GCF_001837325.1 Streptococcus sp. HMSC065H07 | reverse complement strand
ATTGTTGAGACCAGTGATAGCAAGGTCAGCTTTGGGATCTGACAAAGTAACTTTTGTTTGTGTTCCCCCTACACTGATTCGTGAGCCATCATTTTGGATAAAGTAAAGATGAACATTGTAAATACCAGTTACGTTTTTGTGGTTGGCTACCTGAACAGTAACCTTGTAATTGCCATCTGTTTGACGTGTAGCTTCATACCAACGAATATCATCTTGACCATCAGTCTCAGACCAGATAGGTACCTGAACCGTACGCACACCTTTCGGGCTATAGACATCGCTGATGACCACATCAAAAGTTCCAGCACCATTGTTATTTAAGATAGAAATACTACCACTTGGCTTAGTTTCATTGACCTCAACCACAGTCTCAGTCAAATACTGGCGGTTACCAGTATTATCTATGAGATAAGCATCCGCTCTGTATTTTCCAGTTGAATGTTTGTGTTCTGAAGCCTTAATCGTCACACGATAGCTGCCATCTGCTTGCTTACTTGCCTTATGCCAAACCAAATCATCCTGACCATTAATAAGACTCCATGACGGTACCAGGATTTCTTTAAGACCATTAGGTGCAACTATATTGCGAACCACCGCGTCAAAAGTTCCTGTCGTAGCATTGTTATTTTCAATCGTTAGGCTGGCACTTGGACGCGATTGGCTAATTTCCACCACTTTTTCAGTCAAGTAGAAACGCTTGTTAAAATTATCTACAATATAAGCATCGGCACGGTATTTACCGGTTGAATTTTTGTGGTCACTTGCCTTAATGGTAGCTCGGTAAGAACCATCTGCTTGCTTCGTCGCCTTATGCCAAATCAAATCGTCTTGACCACCAACGAGACTCCATGACGGTACTAAGATTTCTTTCACACCTGTAGAGGCAATAATATTTTTCACCACAGCGTCAAACGTGCCTGTAGCTGCATTATTATTTTCAATCGTTAGGCTTGCACTTGGACGAGCGTAATTAACAGATACTACTTTCTCAGAAATATAATGTCTCTTATTTGTTCGATCAACAACATAGGCATCTGCACGGTAATTACCAGCCTCCCCCTTGTGATCAACCGCCTTAATGGTTACACGATAAGAGCCGTCCATTTGCTTGGCTGCCTTATGCCAAATCAAGTCATCTTGACCATTGGCTAGACTCCAAGATGGGACAAGAACCTCTTTAACACCCAAGGGTGCCACAATATCTCGAACCACAGCATCAAAGGTACCAGTGACCTTGTTGTTGTTCTCAATTGAGAAGCTTGCCTTAGGTTTTAGAACATCAGTATCATGAGAATGAGTCAACTTAGCAGGTTCAGCCACGGTATTGCTTGAAACCTCAGAAGCAGTAGGTACCGTCGCATTTTCTGAACTCGCTACTGTGTTAGCCTGAACTACAGATTCAGAGGCAACGACTCTTGATTCAGATGCTGCAATCTTTGTTGAGCTTGCTTGACTAACTTGTGGAGCACTTGAATTTGCTACTTCACTTGTGGCTGTAGGTGTTTCCGCAACAGTTGAACTTGGTCTTGCTGATGGTGACTCTTGTGCAAGAACTACCCCACCACCAAAAATTTCTGCTGCTGTCGCAGGTTGATACTGGTTCCCTTCAGTAACCGTAGGCATTTGCGTAGCTACCTCATCCGCACTGGCCACCTGAGTGGTCACCGCCATGAGAACAGCCGCACTGGCATAGTAGATAAAATCTTTTGTTCGCATTTAACTTTCCTTTGACACTTTTTAATACGTCACCCATTTTACCATAGAAAATGTCTTACGAATAGAGGAAAAGTGATAATTCTCTAAAAAAACTATAAAAATGATAAAAAAATAAGTAATTTTCATACTTAAAGTATCAATGTAATCCAAATAAAGAACCTAAAAACCTATAAACAAGAGATTCCAAATGTATATATAATATTCTGAAAATAGAAAAATACAAAATATTACTATCAAAACTGAACACAAAAAAGCCCTTAGAAGTTTCCTTCTAAAGACCTTTCATTAATAGATTAAGCAAAGATTGAGAAGAATGGTGCACCAAGCTTAGTATCCATTGCGTCTCGACTCTGAACACCATGAATGTAATCCAATGAATACCAGCCATTGTTATTGGCGTTAAATGGATCACGAACATAAGTTTTACCATTATCATAGCCATGAAGCACGATTTCATGCGTGTAAGGATAATTGATAAATTGGCTTGCTCCTACTGCCGCCAGAACATGTTGACCTGACATCAAAGCTGAAGCAATGTTAGCAATGCTTGAAAGCACGTTGCTATTGAGACCCCAATTTTTACTTGCTAATACAATACCATCCGCGTCTGTACCAGCAACTGATGTTTTATTGAATGAATTTGTATTGTAGTACAAATAATCCGCAACTGTCGTTGGTGCAATTACAGTTCCCAAGATATCTGTAAAGGTCATGGCAAGTGATGTTGGAACACAGCCTGACTGATCCATATTGCTGACACCATACCACTTAGAAGCCCAACGAGGATCACGTTGAGAATAATAAGTCGTCTGAGGCTCAACACGACGATTACGTGGAGCAAGAGCTGTCTCACCAAGGTTAAATCCGTCTTCAGTATTGTCTACATAGTCTACATAAACATGAGTCGTATAGTTACCGATGAGATTCTTATGATTAACAGTCGAAACATTGATTTCAGTATGTGTTCCAGTAGGTGCCGTATTGTACCAAGAAAGGTTTCCTTGGTTGCTTTCTGACCATACAGCTACACGGATATTCTTAATCTGACGTCCTTGTGGCGCTTGATCAACTACAACTGTATAACTACCCGCTTCCGAATTAACATTAGTGATATAGGTTTGCGTTTTAGTCTTAGCATTACGGAATTCAACTGTTGTCGTTGTCCCTCCAACACCCACTTGTGTCCCATCATTTAAAATGTAGTACAAATGAATATTGTACAAGCCTGTTGAGTTTTTATGGTTAGTAGCTTGAACATTTACCGTATAAGTGCCATTAGCTTGGCGTGTCGCTTCATACCAACGGATATCATCTTGTCCGTCTTTTTCAGACCAAATAGGTACTTGAACAGTACGAACACCTTTAGAACTATAAACATCACTGATAATGACATCAAAAGTACCAGTATCTTTATTGTTATTAACTACTGAAATAGTGCCGACTGGCTTATTATGTTTCACATCCACAATTGTTTCAGTGACATAATGACGTTGGTTGGCATTATCTACGATATAAACATCAGCACGGTAATTTCCTAGGGAATTCTTATGCTCACTAGCCTTAATAGTAACACGGTAGCTACCATCAGATTGACGACTAGCCTTATGCCAAACAAGATCATCTTGTCCGTTAACCAAGCTCCATGATGGAACTAAGACTTCCTTAACCCCATTTGGTGCTACAATATTGCGAATAACAGCATCAAAAGTACCTAAATCAGCATTATTATTTTCAATAACGAGACTTGCACTAGGGCGAGTTTGAGTAACTTCTACCACTTTTTCAGTGAGATAGAAACGTTTGTTAGAGTCATCTACAATGTAGGCATCAGCACGGTATTTACCAGTTGAATTCTTATGATCCGTTGCCTTGATAGTCACTCGGTAAGAACCATCGGCTTGACGACTTGCCTTATGCCAGATAAGGTCATCTTGACCACCAGCTAAACTCCACGAAGGAACAAGAACCTCTTTCAAACCTGTAGGAGCAACAATATTACGAACAACGGCATCAAAAGTACCTGCTGCAGTATTGTTGTTTTCAATCGTAAGGACACCACTTGGTCGAGCATAATCTACAGACACTACTTTTTCGGCAATATAATGACGATTGTTAGCGTTGTCCACGATGTAGGCATCGGCGCGGTAATTCCCTTTATTACCCTTATGCTCACTTGCCTTGATGGTTACACGATAGCTACCATCATTTTGCTTTGTTGCCTTATGCCAAATAAGGTCGTCTTGACCATTTTCAAGACTCCATGATGGGACTAAAACCTCTCTAACACCTAGTGGTGCTGAGATATTAGTGATAACGGCATCAAAAGTTCCTGCTTTAGCATTATTGTTTTCAATAGCAAAACTTGCTTTTGGTTTCAACTGCTCTGGTGTCTTACCAATGAAGACTTGCGTAGTTGTTCCACCAACACCAGTTAATTTACCATCTTTTTGAATATAATAAAGATGGATGTTATAAAGACCGGTTGAGTTTTTATGAGCTGAAGCCTTAACGTTTACTGTATAAGTTCCATTATTTTGACGGTTAGCCGTATACCAGATAATGTCATCTTGACCATTAATCTCTGACCAAATTGGAACAGAGACAGTTTCAACACCGTTTGGTGCCTTAACATTAGAGATGACAACATCGAAGCTACCAACAGTTGGATTGTTATTGACAATAGAAATGGTTCCACTCAAATCGCCTTGAGTGGCATCAACCTCAGCACTGGCATTTGCGGTGAAACGTCCTGTATAGTCCACGCTGTGGTCAAAGACATGTTTACCTGGCAAGAGATTAGCCGTAGCTGAAAACTGCCATGCACCAGTTTTGGCATTATAGCGCATGTTTTTAGCGCTTGTTGCTGTAAGAGTTGATGATGGGTACTGGGCAACCCAGAAATTCTCAATCCCAAATTGAGAGGTTGAGACAGGGCCACGGTAGCCTAGATTGTTCTCATCCAACCAGCTAGCACTTGTGTAGAACATCAAGTTGTTGTATCCATGCTTACGCATTTCGTTAACCCAAGCTTGAGTGTTACGGTTGATATTTGGAAGCATCTTAGAGTCTTCGAAATCATTAACCATAACAGTACTCTTTGGAAGGTTTAGTTTTTGTGCAGCTTGGATGTAGAATCGAGCTTCTGCACGTGCTTCTTCCTCAGTTGTGTATCGAGAAAAATGATAGGTTGATACTTGAAGACCAGCAATTTGAGCATTGCGAACTTGTGATGGTGCTTTAGGGTTGTTGTACCAAGTGTCCTCAGTCAACTTGACAACGACACCACCCACACCTTGGCGTGCAAGAGCACGATAGTCATCTACACTGATCTCACCATTATGGCTGCTGACATCGATAAAAGTCTTTGGTTGCACCTTAAGCGTTGGCGAAGGAACATCCGTAGAATTCGTCAATTTAGCAGGTGTTGCTACAGCGCTGTTTGACGTTTCAGAATTTGTCGCACTTGTAGAAGCTGTTGCACTTTCTGAACTAACAACTGAAGATGTTACTGAAGTTGACGCTACAGCAACAGTAGAGTTAGCTACTGAAGTTGATGACGCAGTTGTTACAGCCTCTGAACTTTGTGGTGCAAGTGACGTAGATACCGCAGAAGCACTAGGTTTTGCCACCTCACTCGTAGCTACGGGTGCTGAAACAGTTGAACTAGGAGTTGCAGGTAAGGCTGCTTCTCCACCAAAAATCTCAGCCGCTGTCGCAGGTTGATACTGATTTCCTTCAGTAACAGAGGGCGTTTGTGTCGCCACTTCATCTGCCTGAGCAACCTGAGTTGTCACAGCTAAGAGAACAGCCGCACTAGCATAGTAGATAAAATCTTTAGTTCGCATTTAACTTTCCTTTTGCATTTTTATAATACTTTAACCATTTTACCATAGATAAACTCTCATGGAAAGGTCATTATTAAAAGTTTTCTAAATAAGGCAGAAATATTATAAAATTCTAAACGCTACAAAATTGCGAGATATCTTATTTGAAAACCCTTTAACTACCTATTCGTATTTAACACTAAAAATCCAAAGAAATTTACGAGATATAGCTAAAGATGAAAATGTGTGACAAAAGAAAAAATCCCCGAACTTCCGTCCGAGAATTTTATCAACTTTATTTACGTTTTGGTGGGTTATGGATAATAATAAATTCTTAAGCTATATCAAATATTTTCAACAGACCACAATAAATCCATTCTTTCTTCATAAAACTTTTTAAATAAGCTAATCATTATTTTATCAATCAAAATCAAAACATAAAACCAAACAATGTAGTTATTTGATCCGAATTCATTTTTTTCCAAATCGAGTAATGTTGGAATATTATATTGATATGATATTGTATTATGTGCCATTCTATTTCTATTCTTATAAAGATTTTCATACAGATTTTTAGCGGTACTTTCAAAAAGATTTCCATTATTATCATCTATTTGACTAACACCAGCTTTTTTCTTTATATTTTCTTTAAATTCAATAAAATCTCTTTGGTTCCATTTTTCTATGCACGTATCCTTGAATAAATCAACTATTGTATTTTTTGAATTATCAACTATCGATTTTTTATCTTTTTCACTTAAGGAATTAATGCTTAACTTATTTTTTAACGCCTTATATAAGTCATTCTTAGAATCATAAGTAGAAAAATACTCATTTGACATACTACTTAAAAATCTTCGTCTGAATTCAAAATCTTCCGTAGCTAACTCCCAAGCAATACATTTAAATTTTTGCTCTTGAAAACCAGTCATCTTTAAAAATGTTGATTTCAATAAATAATCATTCAAAGGATAAGTATTTATTGATTTATCAAGATTAGAGGTTACATTTACCAATTCTTTTAAAATATCTTCTATAGGTTCATTAATAAATTCATAGTGCTTGCTCATCTTATATATCCACCATAATTTCTTTATAAATTTCAATTGAAGATTTAACACGTTTAGTCAAGTATTTTAAAGCAGAAGGATTCCTTGGATGATAATTTGTAATTTCCACAAATCCCTCTTCCCCACTATCAAATTCTACTGGCTTATACGTAAAAGGATCCTTAAATTCTTCTATCTTATTCTTCAATTTTTCAAAAAGCAGCTCTAAATTCTCAGTTTTCAACTTTTTCTGCATAAATAATACAAAGTAAATCAAACCGAAGTAGTATAAATCCTGATCAATGATGGAATCAAAATTTTCATTATACAAACCAAATTCCTTTATATAATAATCTAATTCTTCGAAAAACTGATTATAGTTATCCCCTTTTAAAAGATACTCTAAACTAACAAATTTTTGTTCATCTTTTTTAGTATCAGCTATAATAAAATTGATATACTCCATATAATAGGATTCTAATTTATCTTTACTGCCACCAAAACCAACGCATAACATTTCAATGTTTGGATTCTGATGATATTCAGATAGTACTGCCATATATCTTACAAAATCTATTGTTTTCAGAGTGTACTTTTCTAAAAAATAAGGTTTAAAAAAACTTACCTTTGACTGATCAAGATAATATAAAGCCTCCCTACTCTCTTGCGGAGTTAAACTTTGTCCTTGAACATTAATATTCCTAAATACAGAAGTATAATATTGTTGCTGGTAGGAAGGTTTAGAAGAGTCTGGAATAAGAAAAGAGAAACCTAAAAATGTATTTTTTAAGAATTCCTTATCAGGTATGTTATCTCGAAATTCAATTTTTTTAAAAAACTTATTTTTATTTAGTTCTTCTTTTAATTCTTCGAGAGACTTAGGTCCATCTTTAAGTAAATCATTAAATGTCCAGTTAATTACATCAGTTTTTTCATCAAAATAGTCATCATTCTCATCTAAAACTTTAGCAACTTTTCTTTTTGAAAACTTCTCAAATGTTTTTCGGTCTGGAAAATATCCAATTACCGATAATAAGATACTTGTTAATCTCTGCTGTCCATCAATAAGTAGATTTAAACTCTCACCGTCTTGCTTGAAAGAGCCTATGATAACAGGTGGAACAAACTTTTTTTCAGATAAAGATTCAATCAATTTTTCACGCTTTTCTTCATCCCAAACAAAATTCCTTTGATAATCTGGTAAAATGATATTCTTACTTAGTATCAATTCAATCCAATAGTCTAATGAGTACTCACCATAATATACTTTATTTTCCATTGTATTACCTCCATTTATGTGTTTACTCTATCTTATTAAAAATATATTGTCAATCATTTATTTAAGATGGAACGATTATTATTTATAGTAGATTTAAAAACAAAAGAAAAATCCCCGAACTTCCGTCCGAGAATTTTATCAGCTTTATTTACGTTTTGGTGGGTTATGGATAGCTTCTCCAAGTACGTCAGCAAAGGCTTCATACATGTTTTCAGAGAAGGTTGGGTGACCGTGGATAGATTGCAAGAGTTCATCTACAGTCAATTCATTTTCCATAATTGTTGATGCTTCGTTAATCAATTCAGCTGCGGCTGGACCGATAATATGAACACCAAGGATTTCATGGTACTTCGCATCTGCAACGACTTTAACAAAACCTTGAGCTTCATTTGAAGCGATGGCACGTCCGTTACCAGCAAAGCTTGATTTACCAATGAGAACATCACCGTATTTAGCGCGTGCATCTTCTTCAGTAAGACCACACATTGCTACTTCTGGGTGAGTGTAGACAGCTGCTGGTGTGTAGTCAAGGTGAGCCTTACGGACATTGCCACGCATAGCATTTTCAGCTGCAACTTCACCCATACGGTAAGCAGCGTGAGCAAGCATCTTAGTTCCGTTAACATCACCCGGTGCGTAGATTCCTGGGATTGATGTTTCTTGATAAGCATTAACTTTGATACGACCACGGTCAAGTTCAAGGTTAAGATTTTCAAGACCATCCAATTGAGGGACACGACCGATTGAAAGAAGGGCACGATCCGCAACAATTTCTTCACCATTATTAAGTTTAAGGGTCAATTGGTTGTTAGCTTCTACAATCTCAGAAACCCCAACAGATGTCATGATCTTCATACCCTTCTTAGCAAGGATTTTTTGAAGTTCAAGAGATACTTCTTTATCCATAGCAGGAATAATGCGGTCAGCCATCTCAACAACAGTCACTTCTACACCATATGAGGCATAAACAAGACCAAGCTCGATACCAACGACACCACCACCCATAACAGCAAGTGATTTAGGCATTTCACGCAAATCAAGGATATCATCTGATGTCATCACAAGTTGTGACTCAATACCAGGAATATTGATACGAGATACTTTTGATCCAGTCGCAAGGATGATATTACGTCCCTTGATTGTTTCTGAACCAATAGTAACTGTCTTATCTGGATTAACTTGACCAAGACCGTTAAAAATAGTGACCTTGTTAACCTTCAAAAGACCTTGAACACCACCAGTAAGAGTCTTAACAACAGAGTTCTTAAAGTCAACTGTCTTATCCATATCGATAGTGTAGTTTGTTGACGCTAGGTTAATACCACGACCTGCAGCAATCTTAAGTCCATCAAGGATTTCTGCATTTTTAAGATAGGTCTTAGTTGGGATACATCCTTTATTCAAACATGTTCCACCAAATTCAGATTTTTCAACGATGGCAACCTTACCACCAAGTTGTGCACCACGAATGGCAGAATAGTAACCAGCAGGACCACCACCAACAACGATAATATCGTACTCATTGTCAGCAAGCGGTGCTTTTTCTGCAGCAGCTGCTGGAGCAGCTTGGGCAGGAGCTTTAGGAACTTCAAGACCAGCTGATTCCAACTGAGCAGTTGCTTCTGCAACAGGTACGCTAGCTGCGTTATCAGCCACAACTTCACCTTCTGCTCCAATATAACCAATAACCTCAGTAACTGGCACTGTTTCACCAGCCTGACGAGTAATTTTCAAAAGAACACCAGAATCCTCTGCTTCAAGTTCCATGTTCGTTTTATCTGACATGATTTCAAGGAGAATATCTCCCTCATTAACCACATCACCCTCTTGTTTTTTCCACTCGATGATTTCGCCTTCCTGCATGTCCACACCAAGCTTAGGCATAATAATCTCAAAAGCCATTTATAAGATACCAAGAGCGACCAGAAAGCGACTGAAAATTAGGCGTCTGACATGTCAGCCTGCTGACGTAGACAGACGGTCTATTTTCCAAGCTTTCCGCTCGGGTTCAGTTATACCCTCTGGTTCGCCCTCTCCTTTCTATTAAAACTTCAGTTTTCAGATATTTTTTTCTTAAATCAACAATTCCATAGGATTTTCAATCAAATGTTTCAAATCAACCATGAATTTGGCACCATTCATACCATCTACGATACGGTGGTCAATTGTCAAGCATAGACCCATGATTGGTCGTACGACAACTTCTCCATCAACAACAACTGGAGTTTGAATAGTTGCTGAAACACCAAGGATAGCTGAGTTTGGTTGGTTGATGATTGGGTTAAATGACTTAGTTCCAAACATTCCCAAGTTAGTAATAGAGAAAGTTGAACCTGACATTTCTGCAGCCTTCAATTTACCAGCTTGAGCCTTCTTGATGACATCCTTAGAAGCCACAACGAACTCAGACAAACTCATCTTATCTGCACCGTGAACGACAGGTACAATCAAGCCGTCATCGAGACCAACGGCAATACCGAGATTAACAAATTTATGTAATTCGATATTTTGTGCATCATCAATCAATGACGCATTGAGGTAACGGTGTTCCTCTTTCATAAGAGTACGCACAACTGCCAAACCAATCAAATCCGTGAAGGTTACCTTCATACCAGTCTTATTCATGATTGGATCAAGGACTTGCTTACGAAGAGCCATAAGGTTAGTCATGTCAACATCATAGTTAAGGGTGAAGGTTGGCGCAGTCAAGTATGAGTGCGTCATCCCCTTAGAAATCGCCTTACGCATAGCAGACATTGGGATAACTTCCACGCCTTCTGGCAAGACTTTTTCAGGTTTAGCTTCAACTACAGGTGCAGCCGCCGCTTCTTTAACTTGCGCTGGAGCACTGATTGCAAGGATATCTTCCTTAGTAATCTTGCCACCAAAGCCTGTTCCAGATACGCTAGCTAAGTCAATACCAAGGTCCGCTGCAATCTTACGTGCCAATGGAGTCGCCTTAGGTTGAGCACCCTTAAAGTTTTCAACGTCATCAGCATGAACACGACCTTTTGCTCCAGTTCCTGGTACTTGAGTGAGGTCAATACCCAACTCACGCGCCACCTTACGAGCCTTAGGTGTTGCACGTACTTTGCCACCTTCGTGTACGACAGGAGCCTGGGTTGCCACTACAGGTGCTTCTACAGTAGCAACTTCTTCAACTTTTGGCGCAGGTTCAGTAGCTGGTGCGCTAGCTACGTTATCAGCAACAACTTCACCTTCTGCTCCAATATAACCGATTACCTTAGTAACTGGTACAGTTTCACCAGCCTGACGGGTAATCTTCAAAAGAACACCAGAATCTTCTGCTTCAAGTTCCATGTTCGTTTTATCTGACATGATTTCAAGGAGAATATCTCCCTCATTAACCACATCACCCTCTTGTTTTTTCCACTCGATGATTTCGCCTTCCTGCATGTCCACACCAAGCTTAGGCATAATAATCTCAAAAGCCATTTATAAGATACCAAGAGCGACCAGAAAGCGACTGAAAATTAGGCGTCTGACATGTCAGCCTGCTGACGTAGACAGACGGTCTATTTTCCAAGCTTTCCGCTCGGGTTCAGTTACACCCTCTGGTTCGCCCTCTCCTTTCTACTTTAAATTATAATTTCCGATACTCCCACAGTTAAAACAAGAAACACATTTTACTAGCGAGAAATATCACTTAACCGTCGCTAGAAAGTTAGTTTCCTTTATTGGCCATCTTGATAATAGCAGCCTTAATCTTTTCAACATCTGGAAGAACCGCTTGTTCCAAGACACGCGCATAAGGTACAGGCACATCTTCACTTGCCAAACGTACAATTGGGTGGTCAAGGTAATCAAATGCTTCACTTTCAGTAACCATAGCAGCAATCTCACCGATGAATCCACCAGTCTTATATGCATCATTGACCAACATCAGTTTACCAGTCTTCTTAACTGACTCGAAAATCAATTCCTTATCAAGTGGGATAAGCGTACGTGGGTCAACGACCTCAACGTTAATACCTTGTTCAGCCACTTCTTCAGCAGCCTTAAGAACACGTTCCAACATACGACCATATGTGACAATAGTAAGGTCAGTCCCTTCACGCTTGATTTCACCTTTTCCAAGTGGAATGTAGAAATCAGGATCTTGAGTAACTTCCTCTTTCTTACCGTAAAGTGCTTTTGGTTCCATGAAGATAACAATGTTATTGTCCTGAATAGCAGATTTCAAAAGACCTTTAGCGTCGTTAGCATTACCTGGAGCAACGACTTTAATCCCTGGAATGTGAGTCAACCATGACTCAAGAGATTGTGAGTGCTGTGCCGCAGAACCAATCCCTGAACCAGAAGCTACACGGAAGGTTACAGGAGTCTTTAAACCACCACCAAACATGTAGTTGTTTTTTGCACCATTATTAACGATAGCATCAAGGGCAATCGTGATGAAGTCCATGAAAGTCAAGTCAACGATTGGACGAAGACCTGTGATGGCAGATCCAACAGCTGCACCAGCGATAGCTGCCTCTGAAATTGGTGTATCTTTAACACGTTTTTCACCAAATTCTGCCAACATCCCAACTGATGTACCGAAGTCACCACCATAGATACCAACATCTTCACCCATAAGGAAGATGTTTTCGTCTTTACGCATCTCCTCGCTCATAGCAAGGTTTACTGCCTCACGCAAGGCCATCAATTTTGTTTCACTCATACTTGTATTTCTCAACCTTTCTCTTTAGTCTACCCATACATCTTCAAAGGCAACTGAAAGTTCTGGATCTGGGCTATTTTGGGCGAACTCATAAGCTGCATCAACCTCTGCCTTGACTTGGCTTTGGATAGCATCTAACTCTTCAGCGCTTGCGATATTTTCAGAAACGAGATAGTCACGGTATTTAATAATTGGGTCGTTATTGTTCTTCCACTCGTCAACTTCTTCCTTAGTACGGTAAACACCTGCATCAGCAGTTGAGTGACCAAACCAACGATAAGATTCTACCTCAACGATAGCGGGACCGTTGCCACCACGGACATGCTCGACAGCCTTGCCCATTGTTTCGTATACAGCCAAAACATCGTTACCATCTTCACAGTAGAAACCAGGAATACCATAAGCTTCCGCACGTGTATAAAGGTGAGGTGTGTTTGTTGCTTTATGGATATCCATTGAGATACCATAACGGTTATTGATGATAAAGAAGATAACCGGCAATTTCCAAGTAGCTGCCATATTGACTGACTCATGGAATGAGCCTTCATTAGTTGCACCATCTCCTGAAAAGGCCACAACAATGTTTCCTGTTACTTTGTATTGCTGAGTGAGAGCTGCACCTACGGCAAGAGCATAACCACCACCAACAATACCGTTAGTTCCGTAGTTACCTTTTTCAAAGTCAGCCAAATGCATAGAACCACCACGGCCCTTAGAAACACCTGTCGCCTTACCTGCAAGCTCCGCCATCATTTTATTCAAATCCATGTCTTGGGCAATAGATTGTCCGTGACCACGGTGATTTGAAAAGAAGATATCGTCATAGCTCAAGTGTTGAACAGCCCCAACGTTGGCTGCTTCCTCACCAACTGAAAAGTGAGTCATTCCTTGAACAAAACCACGACGAACCAATTTATTAATACGTGAATCAAATTCACGAATACGTTCCATTTTAGTGAACATCTCAAGATGTGTCTCTTTAGAAAGTTTTACCATATCGATCTCCTCTATCGAAATTTTTCTATACATCTAGGATAGGTTAAAAAAACTTAATGAGCAAGAAATATGCTTGAAAAATGAAAAGCCTTACATCCTTATCACTTATAGACAATTCGTATGCTCTTTTTGTTTGCGATATGGTATAATGATATGATTATATAGATTTTACCCGAATAGGAGAATATTTGATATTGAATGATGTCATAATTCACGGGCTTACGGCATGTATAGCTTTTATTTTACAAATTATTATCTTCAAGGTGACCACGCAAAGGCCGCTTAGGTACTGGATTATTATTTTAGCTGGTATAGCAATTTTTGCCTCTAGTTATTTTGGCATTTTGTATCCAAAATCCGGTTTTATTGCAGTTGTACTCTTTCTAGCTGCCAAATCCTACAAAAATCTAAGACATACCATTTTGGAGACTCTCTTCATACCTTTCACCTTTGCCTTAATGGTAAGATTGGTCATTTTCCTGATTATTCCAATTTTTTTCCCTGCAGTCTTGGATTACTATTTTGCTGGTCCCTTTATTCTCTTTCTTGCTTTTTTACTTTGGTTTGCACAAAGTGCTCTTCTTCAGGTGGACTACTCTCGAATGATGCAAATTGATAAAGCAAGACCATGGTACATGTCAACGTCTGTCGCTCTTTGTAGCTTAGCCTTTATTTACTTTGCTTCTGAACTCGTTTCAACAGACATTCACTTTACCATTGCCTTTCTTATCATTACGGCTCTGATTCTATCTAAGCAGGTTAATCTCTATAGAAAAGACCTCAATGCTCAAACACAAGCAGCCCAAGAGGAACATTCTCACCTTCTTCAAAAATCAAGTCAGAACATCAATACCTGGTACCAGAAAAAGACTAGACAAGAGCTCTTCATCAAAGACGAAGCTGAAAATCTCTACGATATCATTCGTTTTCAACAAAATGAGGAAGCTCAGGAGTTAATTGACTACTTGCTGACACCGAATCCGCTAGATAAGAAGATTGATCATTTTTATCGAGACAAACTAGGAAATATTAAACTGCCAGATTTACAGGTACTCTTTGAAGCTAAATTCCTAAAGGCAAAAGAACTGGATGTTTGGGTTAGTATGGAGGTCCCAGAATCTATTACCGTCTATCCTATTTATCCTTTAGACTGGGTATATGTCCTATCAACTATCTTGGATCATGTCATTGACCAAGCACAAGATAGTGAACAGAAATACCTTAGCTATGCTTATTTTAAGGATGAGGATAGTCAACACTTTGTCGTTGAAAGTTCAAGCACTAAAGAAGATTCAGCTATTACATCTGATTTCTCTGATCCTGAACTAAAACGCGTCAATACTATTCTATCTACTTATCCAAACGTTAACATTGTTTCAAATACACGTACTGGGATTTATCGCTTACAAATTGAAATTGACATGACTAAAGGAGGTTACAATGATTACTAATATTATCAATCCTCTCTTACAGGCCGTTAGTTTCATTTCTATTTGGTACCTCTACCAGACTATGTCTAAGGTAAAGCCACTACGAGGACACCTTTTACTTCTATTTTTATCCTATGTAGTTGCAGCGTCCTACTTTAGTCTCGTAAAAATCGTTGTGGACCCACTTTTCTTCCTTGTTGCTGATTTGGCCCTTGTCAAAGAGCGTTCTTTCTATCATCGATTGCTTTACGCTTTTTATCCAACTATCCTTTTTGATATGGCAACACGACTACTTTCAATTGTCATTATCCCTCACGTCTTACATATCAAAGGTGATATTACCCTCAACACTAACTTACATATCTTGACCTACATCTTAGCACCATTAATCATTTACCTAATGCTTAAAATCTTCGCTGTAGACCTAAATCAGATGAGTAGTCTTGACGAAGCTTGGGCTAGACGTAACTGGTTGCGAAGCACTGCCTTCCTAGCTGTCTATTATGTCTTCTTTACTGTTATCCATGGTCTTAACAGTATTCTTCCAACAGCAAATGACCCTAAAAATTTATTTGAAATAGTTTTCAAGGTCAGTCCTAATAGTTCTGTTATCTTAGTTCTCTATATTGCCCTACTACTATGGGATTTTTACAATTGGAACCAGGCTGTCCACCAACAATCTATCGATAGACTGAACAAAGAACGTCATAAATTGTTGGGTACTATGACTAACTATAGCAAAGCCTTTATCCAGATTATTATGCAAAAGCAAACGTCCTTCGACTTATTCAAGAAAAATCTCAAGGAGGTTTCTCTTGCCTTGGAAAATGAAGATACTGCCAAAGCTACTAGTCTACTTGAGATTTATAAAACAGACAATACTAGCATTGGTAATCCAGAGACTCAAGAAAACTTGGATAGGCTTAGCAATCCAATAATAGCTAGTTTTCTTTCAAATCGTATTTTGGAAATGAGAGCGTCACATGTCGATATTTCCATTAATATTAGTCCTCAGTTTGGTGAGATTCCTTTATCTGACCTCGATTTATATCAACTGCTCCAAGCTTCGGATAGAGCGATATTTAAACTACTTCGTCCTGATGTCAAGGTCAATAGTAGTTACCTTCAACTAGATCACTCACAACTCCTTGTTGTTGAATTACCAGTTTTGGCTGATAAGGTTAGCAAAGATAAAGAACTGAATGATATAGTAAAGAGTTTGCCAAATGTTGACTATCGTATCGGCTTACATGCAGGTTATCTGACTCAAATTATTGAAATCTTTGAACCTGGTTATTAAACGATAAGAAAAAGAGCCAATGGCTCTTTTTTTGCAACCTCATATATCTTCTTACTAAAATATCTTGAAATGAGAGGAGGTAAACCAGATAATCCTCGTGCTAAACAAGGACACCCAGTTTACAAACCTGAGTGACGTTTTCTGCTAATATTCTACGATGGATAGGTGGGGTTTAGAAGGCACCGCCGCCACCGCCTCCTCCGCCCCCAGAGAAGCCACCGCCACTAAAGCCTCCACTACCACTACTTGAGTTAATAGAGAAGTTACTTACGGTATCTGAAGCAGAAACATAGTTTTGCAATACAGTTGAATTGTATAGCATTGCAAAAGATACAGGTGAATAAGTAAAAGCGTCTAAAGATGGATTGCTAAGGTGAATGTTGTAACGTTTCAGAACATCACTGACTTTCTTGGCCTCTCCATAAAGTGTCGCATAAACTAGAATACGATTCCATAAAACAATGGATTGTAATTCCGCTTGATTAAACTGCCCAATACTCTTAATCATGTTGTTAAAACTATGCCATTGATAATAAATATCTGAGTTTTCTGGAACAAGGCATCCGTTTGCCCGCCCATTGATTTGAAAACGATAAATAAGATGCATGGTAATAACTGGGAAGAAAAAGAGTAAATATAACAAGGATAAATTAGAGGAGAAACCAATTGAGAGAAGGAAGAAACCAATCGCAATAAGTATGTAGAGGAATACAAATATGTTGTTCGCCACTGAAGATAAATGAGTTTCTGAAGAAGTAAGTTGCCTATATAGGCTTGGTAGTCCGAGTTGCTTTTCTTGCCTTTCGACACCTTGGGTAACCCTTGTAGCATCATCCAAAAACAGACTTCTAATATTTCTACCTATAGAGCGAAGCTTATCTCTTTCCGTACTATTTTTAGCTTTTTTATACTGACTCTCAATTTCATCTTCGTTAATATAGTATCGTGAGAACATATCTTTCTCTTTGACTTGAGTTTGACCATCAAAAAGCATCTCAATAAAAGCTAATTCAAAATCAGCTAAACCATCCCTTTTAACAAATTCAAGAATTGGCTCTTCCGTTGATTGACTAAAGGATAAGTTTCCTCTATCTATAAGATCCAGTATCGTCGCTTGAACCATATGGTTAAAGGATATTGGGTAAGTCACACTATTCAGACCACTAATGTCAAATCGTTGGTTGTAGACGTTCTGAGCAAGAACAAGAGGAGCTAGATTTTGAGGAATGTCATAAAGTCTACTATCCTTTGGGAAACGTGGTGGTCTCGTGCTTCTCAAGACTGAACTATATAAAACGATTGCTATAACAAACAAGACGAGGAGAAGTCCTGGAAAAAGACCATAGAAAATTATGTGATAAATCTTTCTATTTCTCACAATATCATTTTCCTGTTTTAGGAATTTATCTTTAGCTGAACTATCGATGATATTAGTGGAATTTTTAGATTTTAGACTTGCTGTCATAGGCCAATAAGCATGAAGTTCAAGTTTTCCCTTTGCAGGAAAATTATCAAACTGAATATTATAGCCTTCATCCGTCCTTTGAACCTGAGGATTTTTTTGAAAGAATCCTGCATGAGCATAAAGCTCACCCTTATTGGAATCTAAACCATCAACAGTAAAATCAACATGACCAATTGACTTATCCCAATCGGAAATCGGAAACCAATTGAGGACAGCCACATCAGAATAGAGGTCTAACATGTGTTTGATTTGCCAAGTCACCTTAAGAACCACTTTATCATAAGCCCCAGGATTATAGACCTTTAGTTTGATACCGTCTTTGAGTTTTTCTGATTCCACACGTATCTGTCTTTTCGTAAAGACAGTTTCCACACCATTTTCTGTGGTTATTTTTTCAGCTTTATCAGAGACTGTGACAGTTGGATTTTCTTCAATATTAAAACCTTTTGGAAGTGGTTTTACACTGCCTAATGTCACGTACTGACCATTATAAGAACTTGAAAAATCATAAGTCACTTCTTGGGTAAAGGTCGCTCCGCCATCCTCGTGAATAGCCAAGTGTCCCTTATAACTTGGAATGCTATACGACACCTCATTATCGCTATCACTGGCTTTAGCGATGTCACAAGCTCCAATCGTTAGTATCATAGCTAAGACTAGTCCTAACCAAAGCAGTCCTTTTTTCATCAGTCACTCCTTACATATCAGTCAATCTTTAAATATCGAGATTGAAACATAAGCGTTTTACCTCTCTTCTCTTATGACTAGGCTTGATAGACAATTTCACCATCACAGATAGTGTATTTAACACTTCCAGTAAGCTCTTCGCCTACAAATGGTGAATTGGCTGCTTTAGACTTAAAGTCTGCTGTAACTTGACGTTTTTCCTTATCTGCAAAGATAACAAGGTCTGCTGGTCCATTTTCAACCAAATAACCGGCATCGAAACCATAAAGATCAGATGGGTTGCTAGTCATCACTTTCAAAAGTTCAGTCAAGCTTAAGTGTCCTGCTTCAACCAAGTAGGTCAATCCAAGAGATAGAGATGTTTCAAGACCAGTCATTCCTGATGGTGCTTTAGTCACATCATCGACATTCTTTTCATCGGCATGGTGTGGCGCATGGTCTGTGGCAATAACTGAGATGACTCCAGATTTCAACCCTTCGATGACGGCCCGACGGTCAGATTCCAAACGAAGTGGTGGGTTCATCTTGGCATTAGCACCTTTTGAGAGCAAGAGGTCTTCTGTCTTAGAGAAATGTTGTGGTGCCACTTCGGCTGTAACTTGTGCTCCAAGTTTTTGAGCAAATTCAACCACTTTTACAGATTCAGCTTTTGACAAGTGTTGAATATGAACATGGGCTTGTGTATCATAAGCAATCATGGCATCACGCGCAATCATACTGTACTCAGCTACGCCAGTTGCCCCACAAATATGAAATTCTTTTTTAGCAATATTTTCATTGAAACCGAGAATACCATTTAGATCAGGATCCTCCTCGTGAAGGCTGATGAAGGTATTATTCTCCTTAGCTAGCTCCATGGCTTTTTTGACAATACCAGCATTGGTCAATGGAATACCATCATCTGAGAATCCGACAGCACCGGCTTCAAGCAAACCCTTGAAATCAGTGAGGTTTTCACCATCAAAATTCTTAGTAATAGTCGCAACAGACTTAACATGGATATTTTCCTTAGATGCCGAAGTCAAGACCTCCTCCAAGGTTTCCTTATCTGAAATCGTTGGATTAGTGTTAGCCATCATTACAACTGTTGTAAAACCACCAGCAGCTGCTGCCAAGGCTCCAGTATGAATGTCTTCCTTATGAGTTTGACCTGGCTCACGGAAGTGAACATGGATATCCACCAAGCCAGGAGCAACCACAAGACCAGTCGCATCGATGACTTGAGCATCTCCAGCTTCGATATTTTCAGCAATTTTAACGACTTTTTTACCATCAACAAGAACATCAGCTTGCGTATCCAAACCAGACTTAGGGTCTACAACACGACCATTTTTAATCAGTAACATAATCTTCCAACTTTCTATTTTACTTCAACCAATCAATTGGGGATTGGCCTTGAGATACAAGGTAGGCATTGGCTTTTGAAAATGGCTTGCTGCCAAAAAAACCACGATAGGCCGACAAGGGACTCGGATGGGCACTCTCAATAATGGCATGTTTAGGATTAGTCACTAGTGACTTCTTCTTACGAGCATAGCCACCCCAAAGTATAAAGACAACAGGAGTATCCTTTTGATTGAGGACCTTAATCACAGCATCTGTAAAAGGTTCCCAAACCTGACCAGCATGCCCATTTGCTTGACCTGCTGGAACTGTTAGACAGGCATTAAGCAAAAGCACCCCCTGCTCGGCCCATGACGTTAAATCATGAAAGGATCTAGGACCTAAATCTTCCTCTAATTCCTTGAGAATATTTTTCAAAGACGGGGGAGCTGGAAGGCTATCAGGTACCGAGAAGGAAAGTCCCTGTGCTTGATGAGGCCCATGATAAGGGTCCTGACCAAGGATCACCACCCGCACTTCTTCAAACGGAGTCTCTAACAAGGCATTAAAAACCTTGTCACGTGGGGGATAAATTGTTCCCTCTTCATAAACCTTGTCCATAAACTGATTTATCTTTGAAAAATAATGGTCAGGCAGTTCCTCTTTCAGAAGCTTGTGCCATGTCGAATGTTCCATAAAAACCTCTTTTTAGATTGTTTTACACCCTAAATTATACCATAATTTGTAGGGAATATTCGGAAAATACTGAAAAAACACCATGATTACGAAGCATTTCCTATCAAGTTTTAAAAATACATTACTCCACAAGTTTAAAGGGCTTACAACCTTTAACTCGTTATAGTTTTATGCTATAATTTAAACTTGTATTTTAACAGAAAAGGTAACCCTATGACTACGTATGAAAATTTAAGAGCAGCCAGACGAGGTCCCATTGTCAGCATCGCTGCCTACCTTCTTCTTACCATTGCAAAACTTCTAGCTGGACACTTTTTAAATTCTAGCTCTTTGATTGCCGATGGTTTCAATAACTTGTCAGATATTTTAGGGAACGTGGCCCTACTCATTGGATTGCACCTAGCTAGTCAACCTGCTGATGCAGATCATAGGTTTGGTCATTGGAAGATTGAAGACTTATCAAGCCTAGTCACTTCCTTTATCATGTTCGTGGTGGGCTTCCAAGTCCTAATTCAAACAGTCCGAAAGATTTTTCTAAGAGAGGAAACTGTAGTCAATCCCCTTGGTGCAACCGTCGGAGTTCTTTCTGCTATCGTCATGTGTGGCGTTTACTTATACAATAAAGGACTTGCCAAAAAGCTGAAATCTAGCGCTTTGATTGCGGCTGCTAAGGATAATCTCTCCGATGCCGTAACTTCTATTGGAACGTCAATCGCCATTGTTGCAGCATCCTTCAACCTCACGATTATTGACTATATTACAGCCATTATCATTACCTCCTTCATTCTAAAGACAGCCTATGATATCTTCATGGAAGCAACCTTTAGTTTGTCAGACGGTTTCGATGAGAGAAACCTCAAAGCCTATGAGAAAGCGATTCTTGAGATTCCAAAAGTCACTAAGGTTAAGAAGCAGCGTGGCCGTTCTTATGGTAGCAACGTCTATCTTGATATTGTGGTTGAAATGAATCCTGACCTCTCTGTTTACGAGAGTCATGCCATTACTGAACAAATTGAAGAGGTTCTCAGCAAGCGTTTCTCTGTCTATGACACTGATGTCCATGTAGAACCAGCTGCTATTCCCGAAGATGAAATTTATGGCAATGTCCTTCACAAACTCTCTCGCAATGAAAAGATTATTCTGTCAAAAATTCCTGACTATGAAAATCTCTTAGCACCAGACTTCTACTTAATCGATGAAAATGGTCACCACCACAATCGTGAAGAAGTCATTGCCAATCACCAACCACTTCTCAATAATTTTGACAGCTTCAAGATGACATCTGTTAGTCAAAAAACGAAATTAATTAGTTATGAGTTGGGAGGAAATTTCCACACTAGTATCTGGCGTCGAAATGAAACCTGGTTCATGATTTACCACCAAGTCACAAGGATAAAAGATGAAAAGTAACGAGCAAGCAAGCTCGTTTTTTTCTGCTTTCAAATAGATTTTGTGTAACATTCAATCGATTCTAAAAAATACATTAAAATACTAAATGTTAGGAAAACTCTAACTTTTATATGTTATAATGAAAGTGTTTGTCACTACCGAATTTAGGGTTTTGACAGGCAAATGATATTAATAGATAAAAATAGGTTCTGGCAGCTACAGAACCCCATAGATATTAAAGGAGACACATTGTGAAAAAGAAAATTGTTGCCGTCCTTTTAGCAGCTTGTCTAGCCCTAGCACCGAGTTTGTCTAGTGCAGACGAATTGATGGATATCACACGCGCTGCTGGTTATACTGAAGCCACTGAGGCCTATCGCCCCAAATCAACCCTCTTAATCGATGGAAATACCGGAGATGTCCTCTGGGAAGAAAATGCTGATGAGGTG
Source organism: Streptococcus sp. HMSC065H07 (assembly GCF_001837325.1). Taxonomy (NCBI): domain Bacteria; kingdom Bacillati; phylum Bacillota; class Bacilli; order Lactobacillales; family Streptococcaceae; genus Streptococcus; species Streptococcus sp. HMSC065H07. The sequence continues at coordinate 50,631 of NZ_KV832050.1, read as the reverse complement.
CGTGACCCAGCTTCTATGTCTAAGGCCATGACACTTTATTTGGTCTTTGAAGCCATGTCTAAAGGAGAGATTTCTGAAGATACTGTTATCACAGCTACTCCAACCGACCAAGCTATTGCCGATATTTACGAAATTTCAAACAACAAGATTGTTGCGGGTGTTGATTATACCGTTTCAGAACTCATCACTATGACAGCGGTGCCTTCCTCTAACGTTACAACCGTGATGCTAGCCAACTACTTGACCAATAATGATCCTGATAAATGGCTAGACATGATGAATGAGAAATCTAAAGAGCTAGGGATGACCAATACCAAATGGTTCAACGCTTCTGGTGCCGTTGCTGTTGCCTTCAAAGGTTACTACAGTCCTCAACGTTATGATAACAACCAAACCAACCAAACAACTGCGCGTGATTTGGCTATCATGACCTATAACTTCATCAAGAAATACCCTGACATTCTCAAGTACACTAGCAAACCTGTTGTCACAGTTAAAAAGGGAACACCTTACGAGGAAACTTTTGAAACCTACAACTACTCTATTCCAGGTGCTAAATACGGAATTGATGGGGTTGATGGGTTGAAGACAGGCTCTAGTCCAGAAGGTGCTTTCAACTATATTGATACCATCAAGCGTGGTGATCAACGTATGATTGCTGTCATCATGGGTTCTGGTGATTGGTCTGACCAAACAGGTGAAGAGATTCGTCATACCTTTGGTAATGCTCTCGTTGAGAAGATGTACAAAGACTTCTCTTACAAGAAAGTTCTTAGCAAGGGTGAACAAGAAATCGACGGTAAAAAATACAATGTCGAAAAAGACGTCTATGCCACCGTTAAAAAAGGTAAAGACCCTAAAATCTCTGTTAAAGATGATCACATTGTCATTGATAATGGTCTGAAGACAGTGTCACCTAATATCAAAGCTACTTCTGTTAAGGCAACTAAAGTTAAGGGATGGTTCGATTTTGGAAGTAACCAGAAAGATAAAAAGGCTACTAAAACAACAGATAAGAGCCAACTCCCAGTTTATTTCTGGTTGCTATGTCTTGTCCCAGTTGGACTCCTCTACTTCATTTACCTTAATGAAAAAGGACGTCGTCAAAAAGTTAAAGAACGTCGTCAAGCAAGACAAATGAATAACTAAAAGAACGTGCTCAACCGAGCACGTTTTTAGTTGTCTCCAAGAAATGTTTTGAGATTAGACATATCATTACGCATTTGATCCAATCCTTCTTGATAAATGGCTTCAAACTTTTCAGGATCCTTCTCCAAACGACTAACTTCAAGTGCGTGTTCTGGACGGATAGTATAAAGATTTCCAGTTTTTTCCAAAGCCTCTATCTTTTCAATACTCTTATTGTAGTGGATGTGGCGATTCGAAGCCACTTGGACAAATTCAGGATACTTGCGGTAAAAGAGCTTGTAGATTCGCTTACTCGTTTTAGATGGCTGTTTACGGTAGCCTTTAGGACGTGTCAAAACTACAATGAGTTTGTCAAAACCCAAATTTTCCATAAAATCAATAGGGAGACTATCAGACAGACCACCATCCATGTAGCGTTTACTCTTGTACTCGACAATTTCAGAAACCAGAGGTAGGGCGGAACTTGCACGAAGGGCTTCCATTTGCTCAAAGACATGGTCAATCTTGATATAGTCTGGTTTTCCGGTCTCAATATCTGTAGTGACCACATAGAAGGGAACACCTGAATCAGCAAAGGCCTCCTGATCAAAAACATCCAACTCCATGGGAACCTTATAATAGGAGAATTCCTTATTAACGAAGTTACCTGTTGTCAGCCATGACCAGAAACTCATATAACGACGGTCTCCCATAAAACGCTTGTTGTAGCGAAGGGCTCTTTGGGGCTGGTTAGAAAGGTAATTAACACCAAAAAGTGCTCCAGCCGATACCGAAACAACGCCATCCACCTTAATTCCAGCTTCTAAAAAGGCATCTAATACACCAGCCGTATATAAGCCACGCATCCCCCCGCCTTCGAGGACTAAGCCAACTTTCATTCTAAAATCTCCTTTATGATTGGTTCCGCAAGGACTTGATAACCTTGTGGACTCAAGTGCAAACCATCCGTTGTATAGTTGTCATTTAACTGTCCCATGTTATCAGTAAGGTAATCAAAAAGATCGACATAGGTCACACCGGGGAGGACAGCTAATTGTTGATTTAGCTCACGTACAGTCGTATTATTTCGAATCTTAACCTTAGAAGCATACTGTGATTCTTCACTAACTGGAAAGACACTCAGCAAATAGACCTCAGTAAAGAGGGATTCCTGACGAACTGTCATGATAATATCGGAAATACGAGTGACAATATCTCGAATAGGGTAACCTCTTCCGATGTCGTTAATGCCAATCAAGAGCACCAATTTACTTGGTTCCAAATCTAAGAGCTGCTCTTTAAGGTGTTCTAAAAGCCAAACCGAGTCTGTTCCTGCAATCCCACGGTTAACAAGGGGAAACTCTCGACCCAAATATTTTTTCAATGCAAAAAACTCCGTGATGGAGTCCCCTGCAAAAACGATTTGGCTTTTGTCTAACTTTTGATTTTCATTCACAAATTTGGCTAAACGCTCTTCTTGATAAGCCACAAGCTCAGGCCTAGTTGTTTCAATCATACTTTATCCTTTTTTCTTAAATATTATACGCACTACTGTGATTAAAGCTAGAAAAGTTCCAAGTCCAAGAAATAGCCAGGCAAGATTTTCAAAACCTGATTTATTAGCCAAAAGGGCACCGGAAAGTAGAAATCCCAATGACAATAAGGCTAAAACCAGATTATTTAATGCTTTCTCAAAAACTTTAATTCGACCCGAAAAGTTAATAAAATCATGGTTCACCACAATTCGTCCGTTTAAAATTTGCTCCAAAAGCTGATGCAGACGACGTGGAATGTTCTTCCCATTGCGAATCAGATAAAAGAGTTCAATCAAGATACTCTCTTTATTCAGGGCCTGCTTAAGCATGTCAGGTCCCATATTTTCTAGGAAGTAATCCTTGGCCAGGGTCATAAGATCCATATTTGGCGCTAACTCTCGGAAAATCCCCTCAATTTGAAGCGAAGCCTTCTCCAAAATGGTAATTTGAGAGGAGGCTTTAAGATGATTTTTCTGGAAAATAGCCATCAAATCCTGCAGCAAATCTGTTATAGAGAGACTTCCCAAGTCAATACCAGAATAACGACCTAACATTTGCTCTACATCTTGACTTAGAACTGCACGATTAAGACCATTATCAAATTGTGTAACGGACAAGATGGCCTTGGTCATACCATCAACATCTTGTGCGGTAAAACTGTACAGGATGTCATTTAAGGACGCACGCATCCCCACTTCCAACTCCCCCATAATTCCAAAATCAATGAAATAAATCTTGCCATCACGTACCAACAGATTTCCAGGATGGGGGTCACCATGAAAATAGCCATCTTTGAAGACTTGCTTGATAAATGACAGCATAAGCTTCTTGCCCACATCTTCTAAGTCATAGCCAGCCTCAATCAGTTGGCTGTAGTGATTAAGCGGAATCCCATTGATATACTCTTCAACTATGAGGTGAGGTGTCGTGAAGGTATCATAGACCTCGGGGACACCTAGACAAGCAACAGCCCTGTTATTGGCCTTAAAGCACTTCATGGCCTCTGCTTCATTCCTGAAATCTAGTTCCTTAATTAAGGTTTCACGCAGATTTTCCAAAACCTCCTGAACATCGACCATGGGGATAAAATGCTTTGGTATATGCCGTGCAAGCTTAATGAGAAGCTGAATATCTTCCTTAACGACCTCATCAATACCAGGTCTCTGGATTTTTACAATCACTTCCTGACCAAACAATAATCTAGCTCTATGGGTCTGAGCGACAGAACCAGAAGCTAAGGGTTCTTCCGAAAAATCAAGGAAACTGTCAGAAAGCTCATTAGGTAATTCTCGCCTAATGGCAGTCATGACTTCCTCTTTATTCAAGGGAGGAACTGAGCTCTGGAGCTTTGATAATTCTTTGATATAGTTTTCTGGCAAAAGGTCAGAGCGCGTGGATAGGATTTGACCAATTTTAACAAAACTAGGTCCTAATTGCTCAAAGGCTTGGCGTAGCTTGACAGGTGTTGTCTGTTGATCTTGAGGAAGGTGTTTTTCACGATAAGAAAGGAGACCAACTGACGAGAAAACCTTCAACACATGTCTCAATCGTTTACTAGCCATTTTAGACTCCTTACATTTTATTTATTTTGACTGAGCAAAGCGTCAAGTTTTTCTTCAAGACGTTTCACATCATCCTTAGTCGCATACTCAACTGAAGATTTCTTAGCATCAAGTTTCGCTAAAAATTCTTGAGCTTCTTCCTTACTTTGACGTTTGAGCTCTTGTTCCAGTTCCTTACCTTCTTCAACAGTCAAACGCCCCTTTTCAACCAACTCTTTGACAAAGCTATCGGCCTTATCAACTGTCATAGCAGTCAACCCGATTCCAGCTAAGAGAACTTTTTTCAAATCATTCATTATCGTTACCTCCATCTAAGTAGGAAAAGCAAAGAGATAGACTCGCTACTTCTTCGGAAAATATAAGAACGCTTTCACACTTTTATTCTACCACTTTTTCAGAAAATATGTGGAAGAACATAAACAAAGTTATTGTGTATTGAAATACTCTATTTTCACTCATAGCAATAGTAATCCAGATATATCAATGTTGTACTTTAATACTAAAAAAGAATCTCGAGTAATTTTGAGATTCTTAGCCATATTCTATTTGTAAAGGGCTTCACCATTACTTTCGATAACAGACTTATACCAAACAAATGATTTTTTCTTATAACGAGCTAAGCTACCACTACCATCATCATTGCGATCAACGTAGATGAAGCCATAACGTTTACTGACTTCAGCCGTTGAAGCTGATACCAAATCAATTGGCCCCCATGTCGTATAGCCCCAAAGTTCTACACCGTCTTGAAGAGCTTCGCCAACTTGAATCAAGTGTTTTTGAAGGTAATCAATACGATAATCATCTTCAACTGTTGGACCATCTGGGCCATCAACAAGAACATCCTTGGCACCTAAACCATTTTCGACGATAAACAATGGCAACTGATATCGATCATAAAAGTCATTCAAAACTAGTCGAAGACCGATTGGATCAATAGCCCAACCCCATTCAGATTTTTCAAGATAGGGATTTTCGACACCACCTAAGATGTTGCCTTTTCCAACCTTATAGTCTTGCGGATTGTGTGCTGTTGCCACAGACATATAATATGAGAATGAAATAAAATCAACGGTATTCTTCAAGATTTCTTCATCACCTGGAGAAAATTGTATTTCAATACCATTCTCTTTGAAATAGCGTTTAATATAGTTTGGATATTTCCCACGCGCATGGATATCTGAGAAGAGATAGTTTTGATTTTCAAACTCGTGAACAGCCAACTGATCCAAAGGATTAGCTGTCATTCCATAAGCTGGCATGGCAAGAACCATACAACCAATCTTAAAGTCAGGGTTGATCTCATGACCAATCTTGGTTGCTGAAGCCGAAGCAACTAACTCATGGTGAACTGCTTGGTAAAGATCCTGTTTAGAGAGCTCTTCCATCGGAGTTGCAATCCCACCTGACATGAACGGTGCGTGTAAAACAGAGTTCACTTCATTAAAAGTCAACCAATATTTGACCTTATCTTTATATCGTGTGAAGACTGTACGAACATAATTCTCATAAAAACTAATTAATTTACGATTAGTCCATCCATTGTACCGACGCGCCAAGTTGAGTGGTGTTTCATAATGGGACAAGGTTACAAGCGGTTCGATGCCATATTTGGCCAATTCATCAAAAACCTTATCGTAGAAGGCTAGACCTGCTTCATTTGGCTCGGCATCATCACCATTTGGAAAGATACGAGTCCATGCAATTGACATGCGGAAGACCTTAAAGCCCATCTCTGCAAAAAGTGCTATGTCTTCTTTATAACGGTGATAGAAATCTATACCTTCTAGTTTTAAATTATCTAGTGTTGGTTGGTCAGTAATCAAAGGATTCAAGGCCCCGGGTTCAAAGGGAACACCGCCTTTTGGCGTTACATCCTGTACGGACAAGCCTTTGCCATCTAGGTTGTAAGCACCCTCAAACTGGTTGGCAGCTGTTGCACCACCCCAGAGAAAATCTTTTGGAAATGTATATGTCATCGTTTATCTCCTTGCATTGTTCAAGTTACTAATAGTATAACACTTAGAAAACGATTACACTTATACTATCTTATTGGAATCTGATACTATAGCACGAAAAAAAAACAGACCGAAGTCTGTTTGAATTAGTCATTACTTTCAAGAGCATTTGCTGCTTTGGCTTCTTCTCGCCTAACAACATTATCTTTAACAATCTGATATAGGGTCGCGGCTACTGGCACAGAAACCAACATACCCAATATACCACCCAAGGCAGAACCTATGGTGATTGCGAAGATAACCCAAATACCAGGAAGTCCGGTAGATCCACCGACCACATAAGGATAGATGAGATTCCCTTCAAACTGCTGCAAAATAACCACGTAGGCAACAAACAAAAGCGCCAAGGTCACAGAGTGCGTCATAATCAAGATGGTACCAATCGTCACACCAATGTAAGCCCCCACAACTGGAATCATTGCTGAAAAACCAATCAGGATAGAGATAGTCGCTGCGTATGGGAAATTAAAGATAATCATCCCAATATAACACAAGGTCCCCAAAATACAAGCCTCAAGCGACTGATAGACGAAGAAATTACGGAATCGATTATTGAGAATAGCAACTACATAGTGGAAAGTCTTACCATAACGTCCTAAATAGACGTCTACCAAACGATTGACTTGATTCCCAAGTTTCTCTTTTCCAGCTAAGACATAACAAGAAAAGACAATACTGATAAAAAGATTAATCAAGGTTGATGGCAGACTCGTTAAAGAAGTCAAGAAACTGGTCAAACCATTCATGATTTGTTGAAGCAACTGAGCACTGTAGCTATTGATTAGCTCTCTAACCTGTGTCACACCACCAAAATCTTGAATAATTTTTTGCAAGGATTTGTTTTTAAGCAACCAATTAATCAAGTTATTAATAGCTGAGCGGTCTTGACTAATTAAGGTGTTGATACTGTCAATCAAATCAGGAAGGACAGTGAATACTACCCAAGTAAAGACCAAGCCAATGGTTCCCAATGCCGAGAGCAGAGCAATAGGTCGCTTGATTTTAGCGATAAAACCAAATGGAATAAACTTGACCAGCAGCTTCTCATAAAAAGACATCAGGATATTTACCACAAAGGCAATCCCTGCTCCAACCAGGAAGGGCTGACTGGCAACGTAAATGGTGTTACAAATTGAAACAACTGTTTCCCAGTAAGTATAGATCAAGAAACAGCTGAAAAAAAGGACAGCCAACCAAATGAACTGATTTTTTGAAAATTTCATAGACACTCCATAATTTAAAATACCCTTCCATTATACACTAAGAAAGGGTTTCTTACTATCTTTGATCATGAAAGCCACTAAAATTCCACCAACTCTTGATCCGTTAAAGGATCAATCAGTTTGACAAAGTGAAAGTTCAATCCATCGTAATCAAAGACTAAGATGGCGCAATTGCCTGGACAAGACTGAAAGGCACGCTCCGGCTCCACAGCATGAAGAAAAGTCATCAAGGCTCCTGCGTGACTGACAGCCAAAATAGATTGGTTAGGATGTTTATCCACTATCTCTCTTGCACCATTTACCACTCGTTCTACAAACTGATCTTGACTTTCCCCACCAAACTGAGCATAATGGTCACCGAAATGCCCCTGAATTTGAATTTTAGGATGAAGATACTCCGGTTGCCCCTCAAAGATACCGAAGTGCATCTCTTTAAGTTCCTTAACACGTTTATAATCAGTACCCCCAGTAGCCAATTCAAGCGTATCAGAAGCTCTTTCAGTAGTCGTGCAGTAATACTGATCAAAAGTCAAACCATGTTTTTCAAAATAGGCACGCACCTGACGAGCTTGGTCCTGACCTTTTTCAGTCAAAGGGGAATCACACCAACCTTGAATTCGATTGAGTGTGTTAAAAAGTGTTTGTCCATGTCGCATTAAATAGAATCGTGTCATTCTTCACCTCCATAGATATACTCTTCTTCTACTGGATTATAAACTGAGACCAGTTCAAATTGACCTTGGTCATAAGTAAAGTGTAAAATACAACAATTTTTAAGACCACGAATATCTGGAACAGGATCTAAAACACGTCTACAGAATTGCAAAATAGATGGACCATGACTAACCAGCAAGGACTTAGAACCATCGGCCACACTCTCCATGATGGCCCTAATCGTCAACTCCATACGATCCCGGACCTGGCTCGTACTCTCGCCACCAAATTGAACAAAGTAATCACCAAAGCCTTGTCCATCAGGTAAGGTTTTAGGAGTAAGATACTCTGGCTGCCCTTCAAAAGCACCAAAATCCTGTCCTTTAAGACCTTTAAGTCTTTCATAATCTGTTCGTCCTGTCACAATTTCTAGAGTATCGCTAGCTCTCTCAGAGGTTGACGTAAAGACATGATCAAAAATTGGCTCTTGCTTGGCTAGATACTGACCAGCCTTTTTAGCCTGTTCAATCCCGACTTCCGTCAAAGGGGCATCGCAGACCCCCTGAAGCCTATGCTGAACATTAAATCGTGTTTCTCCATGCCTCATTAAATAAAATTCTTTCATAATGTTACCTCTAAACCAGAAATCGGATCAATCACCTGAAGAAGCTCCAATTGACCTTGGTTATAATCATAAACACAAATATTACAATTCCCAAAACGCACTCCTTCAGGAAAGGCCAAGTCCATGGTAATGATTAATCCCCATAAAGCCGCCCCATGACTGACAAATAGGAGATTCTCAGCACCATCTTTAGTGTGTTCTTCTGCTTTCTCTAATACAGTCTTCAAAACCCTCTGTCCAACCTTGCGAATATCTTCGCCACCGTATGGGACCAAGAGATCTTCAAAGGATCGTGAACCTGGACGATGTTTGGGTAGGAGATGCTCTGGTTGAGCTTCAAAAGACCCAAAATTCATTTCTTTAATTCCCTTGAGCTGGGTTACAGTGTACTCAGGCGCCACAATCTTTGCCGTGTCAGTTGCTCTCTCTTGCGTAGATGAATAGACAGCATCAAAGGAAATACCTTTCTTCGCAAAGTACTGCTTAGCTTGTTCTGCCTGACAGATTCCATTTTCCGTTAGGGGAGAGTCACACCATCCCTGAACACGCTTTTGTGTATTAAATAACGTCTCACCATGTCTCATTAAATATAACTTCATTACTCTACCACTCTATCTTTAAACCAATCCTAAATAATCTTCTAAGACAGTCAATACTCCTTGGTCTTTGTGGTGGGGAGCAATCTGATCAGCCACTTGTAAAATAGCTGGACTGGCATTTTCCATCGCATAAGAATGACTAGCCATACGTAGGAGCTCAATATCATTGTCACCATCACCAAAAGCCATAACATTTGCCTCATTCAAGTCCCAATGGTTAAGAAGCTGCTTAAGCCCCCAAGCCTTGTGCATGCCTTTTTGAATGAAGTCAATAGCACCAAAACCGCTTGGAACAGTGACAAGATTACCATCAAAATCACGATTAAAGGCTTACGAAACCTGATTAGCCTCTTCAGGACTCAGCAACATGGTAATCTTTATGAAATCATCCTCTAAATCCTCCAACCTATTCAAACGGTGAATGGATGCTTCCATAGCGGCTTGCTCTTCTTCTGTTATCATCTCTTTACCAAAATGTAGTTTCGTTCCTGATAGCATGTAAGCAGATTTAGCCCCATTAAATATAGTCGGTTTATCTAACAAATCGTAATTAAAATAGCTTAGCAAGTTTTCAACATCATTTGATGCCATAAACTCCTGACACAGAAGCTTGCCATAGCTAACCACCTAACCACCATTTTCGACTACAAAATGCAGGCGGTCAAAAGTCTCCGCAAACATGGGTTTAAGGCGACTCATACTATTACCTGATGCAACGACAAAGTGCATATCACGCGCAGCCATGGCATCCAAAATCTGACTAAAACGCTCCTTATCATAGCTTCCTTTATCGTCTAAAAATGTTCCATCCATATCTGATGCAATCACCTTAATGGTCATAAAGCACCTCCTTGACTAACTTATCCCTATTATAACCCTTTTGGAAAACGCTTACCAGTACCATACTAGGAAAAACTGATACTATTCTTGGATATTTAATGGTCTTAGGATTGTTTTGTCAGCCTAGATTGTTTATAATGATAGTATGAAATTGAAGAATATTTTAAGAATACTATTTTCTCTTCTAATGATAGGTGCCATCGTTGGTGGACTCCTCTACCTCACCATCTACTTTAGCAACCGAGATATTAAGAAACTCTCCATGCCATCAAATAAGGATGGATTAAGCTTTACTATAAAGAATAAAGAGCTCCTCGACCAATCCGTGCTACTTGAAAAAGCCAATATTAAAAATGTAGACATGCAGATTCTCTCCTTCAAGAAGGACGGAAAGTATGTCCTACAAAAAGGAAGAACCGAAGATAATAATCCTGAACTCACAGAGCAAAGTATTAAGTACGAAGCTAAGCGACGAGAAGCTCTTGCTCTTATTAACTCTGGTTTTTGGTCTTACGAAGGGCTAGATCGTCCTTTCGCTCAAAAGGAAATCGAATTGGGCAAAACAGGCCTTCTATATGGAGATGATCAAAATAATATCACTGCCGGAACCTATCCAAATATCGACACAGCTAAAATGTTTACCCACATGGGAAGCAACGGTTGGGATACAGGTGCCTTTGGTATTCTCATTAAAGATAAAAAAGTAGATAAAACCTGGGAAAAAGGTGATCCTGACCAACCAAATGCTCGTTCCATTTACGTAGAGACCTATGATGGTATTATCCGTATTATCCAAACCTATGGCCACAACTCCCTTAATAAGGGCTTGAATCACGAAGGCGTCTATAAGCTTTTAAAAAATATAGGCTACTCGAATATTCGTCTTGCCTTCCTACTAGATGGTGGTGGAACGACTCGTATGTACACGCGATCTGATAATGGTAAGGAAAAGGTTGCTGGTGCCTTTGTCGACAATAGAACTTATATTGAGTACCTCTATCTCACCAAGCGAGATAGCAATGCTACTGATCCAAATATATGGCGAGATCCAGAGCTCGTAAAAGCTGGTAAGTCCAAGTCAATCACTTACGACGACTATATTCAAGCAATCTACTCAAATGGCAAAGTCCCAGGAACCCAATACCAGTTTGAAGTCTCCAAATAATGCAAAAAATCCTCACTAAAATGAGGATTTTTTATCTTATTTCAAATTATTTAATGCAGTAAGTAGGTAGTGACCATCACGAATACCTTTACCGACACGCTTGGTATTTTCAACCAAATCTTGGTAATCAGTATCTGAAAGATTGTCAATTGTCGCCTTCAATTCATGAAGTGACTCTACTGCAATTCCACAGCCGTTCTCAAGCACAAAATGAGATAAGGCTGACTGTTTCCAAACCACAAGCGGGAATCCTGAGGCCAAGTAAAGTGACGCCTTGTGAGAGTTATTATAGCGAAGGTACTCGCCGAAAACACCACTACATGTCTCAGCACTGTCGCCATCCCAGACAAGCCCAAAACCACCCTCAAGGGCTGCAGGAAGCTCATCAGGTAGGAAGGAACCAAAGTAGTTCTCATTCTCAAGAGCTCTGCTTTCGTCGAAGCCGACACCATAAAGGTTATAAGCAGGTTCTGCAGGAAGAGAGTAAAGGTAACCAGCTTTTTCTTGTGCCAAGTTACCAGCTACAATAATTGGCTGATTCTTCGTGAAACCTGATTTCTCTTGGAAATTTGGAATCAAATAGTCGAAAATGCCAAGGCTAACAATCTTATCTGCCGCAATCCCTTTATCTACCAATACAGATTTCATGATTGGATTGTGGGCAATAATGCCATCAGCTGCAGCAAGAAGACCTGATTCTTGAATTTGAACCCGAATCTTATGTTTCAAAGGTACTGTATCCAAATTGGCATAGCGTAAAACTTCCAAATCGTGGATAATAAAATGAACTTTTACGCCTTTTTTCTGTGCTTTCTTTACATGATGTGTTGTGAAAAAACTATGATGAAGCATTGGGAACTGGATAAGTAGCTCATCACCTTGCTTTAGTTGATTCAAGGCCTGTCCAAAAGCCTTCGATTTATGAAGTTGTGCTTTAAGTGTACTCATCTCGTACCAATTATCAACTGAAAGAACCAAGGCTTGATAACCTTCTCTCTTTACAATTTCTTCAACATCATTACGTGCCTTATTACCGGCATTTTTAACATTGTTATCGTGTAAAAATTCTTCTTTTAAATAGTATTTCATCTCTTATTTCTCATTTTTCAAAAGCCGATTTTTCAGGATAGCGTTCTTGTAAGATTTCCTTAAAACGAATGATATTCTCCTCTTTAAAGTCAACTTCATCATTCACACAAAGCAATTTTTTATGTTTATCTTTAAAGATACTCTCTAACCTATCTATTTGATGTAAATTTATCGTTTCACCAAAATTCTTTGATATAGGATAAAACTGATTACTTTCAATATGCCAATACTGACAGATGTATTGATTAACGTCTACTTCGTAGTTTCTAATTTTATTTCGTGACGTTCTATCTAAGGTTTCACCCTCAATTTTCCATAAATTCGCCAAGGTGCTTTTTTTCATTGGTGTAGCTAAATGGTTGTTCACATAGCCAGTTGGCCCCCATGGCAAAAGTAGCAAGTTTTTCAAAACTAAATATCCATAGCGATAATTAAAAAATTTCCAAGGCGAGGTCTTTAGGGCCTTCTTATTAGGAAAATGACGATAAATTAACTCAACATTTTTGTAATAAGTATTTGTATATGATGACCAAGGAACCAAAGCATCATATACCGCAAATAGCTTAGGTTGCCCATTCTTATAAAAATCCGATGGTTGACTATCTCTAATCAAGTACACATCATCATTGAAATAGAGATAGTTTTCCGACAAGCCTTCAATACGATGGAGATTAAGCTCAATGGCCGCAGAATTATAGGTAGGCAAGTACTCTTTAGGCATAAATTCCTTATGAGTAATCCATCTAAGTTTTGGATGATCCAAGTTCAACCATTCCGGTTTTTGACCATTGGTGACTAAGTAAACATTATTTACCCAAGGAGCATGCTTTTCAATCATTCGAAACCAGTAATTAAAAATTCCAAATTCACGGTATCTTAAATCTCCATCAACTAATTCATTAGAAACTGAGATTTGGCCTGTTACTTCTTGTTTCTCACGGATAAACTCTGGGTCACTACCATCCACCCAGAGAACAACGATATCAATCTTTTCTTGTGTCATTTATTAAATTCTTTCTCAACGACTTCCAAGGCACGCTCAATGACCACGTGCATGTCGTAGTATTTATAATCTGCAAGACGACCACAGAAGATAACCTTGTCATTTTTCTCAGCTTCTTCTTGGTACTTAGCAAACATGGCATTGTTCTTTTCATCATTGATTGGGTAGTATGGTTCATCTCCACGTTTCCAATCAGCTGGGTATTCACGTGTAATAACTGTCTTAGGTTGTGTACCATACTCAAAGTGCTTATGCTCAATGATACGAGTATAAGGAATCTCACGCTCTGTGTAGTTGACCACGGCATTTCCTTGATGATTTTCTTCATCCAAGACTTCGTGTTCAAAACGAAGACTGCGATACTCCAACTCACCATGTTTATAATCAAAGTACTGGTCAATCATTCCTGTAAAGACAACTTTTTCAGCTGAAGCTTCAAGCTCTTCACGATTGGCAAAGAAGTCAACTCCAAGCTCTACTTCTACATCACCAAGCATGTTTTCAATGATGACGTTGTAACCACCGATTGGAATTCCTTGGTAACGGTCATTAAAGTAGTTGTTATCAAAAGTCAAACGAACAGGAAGACGTTTAATGATAAATGGTGGAAGGTCTGTGGCAGAACGTCCCCATTGTTTTTCAGTATATCCCTTAATCAACTTTTCGTAGATATCTGGACCAATCAACTTGATAGCTTGTTCTTCAAGGTTTTTAGGCTCAACGTCTTTCATATCAGCTGTTTGCTCAGCAATCTTGGCCTTAACTTCTTGAGGAGTCTTAGTGCCCCACATAGCATAGAAAGTATTCATGTTGAATGGAAGATTGTAAAGACTGCCCTTGTAGTTAGCAATTGGTGAGTTGATATAGTTGTTAAATTCAGCAAACTGGTTGACATAGTCCCAAACTTTTTTGTTTGAGGTATGGAAAATGTGGGCACCATACTTGTGAACGTTAATACCTTCAACATCTTCACAGTAGATATTACCACCGATGTGATCACGCTTGTCAATCACTTTTACTTTTTTACCGCGTTTAGTAGCTTCATGTGCGAAGATTGCTCCAGACAAACCAGCACCAACGATAAGATAATCGTACATATTTTTCTCCTTAGTTTTTCATTAACTGTTGTTTCAAGTCTTTCATATCAACGACACGTAAGACAATAATCAAGACGATATAAATGATAGCACCGACAAGACCATCTACTGCTACATTAAGCATAGGTTTAAATTGGACAAACATCTTAAAGACAAAGAGTCCAAGATACATGACAACTGATGCTAAGATAATTTTTGACATGGCTGGAAGGATTGAAACATCCTTGATGAATCTCCTTGAAAAGTTCAATTGAATAATCCATACCAAAGCCTCTGTTAAAACTGATACAATGGAGGCTCCGACAAAGCCAAATGGAGGAATCAATAAGAGATTAAGTCCCACACTGACAACGGCTGGAATCGTCGTAGAGAGCATAAACTCACGATGTTTATTATGTGGAATCAAAATCTGGATTCCCATAATATTTGTCCAACCGATAAAGAACATCCTAAAGACCATTATGGCAATGGCAAGATATGCCTCTTGGAAATCTTTCCCTAGGAAGAAACTCACAAAGTCCTTATCGACAATCAATAGACCTGCTATAATCGGGAAAATCACCAGATTATAAATCAAAAAAGACAACTCATGCATCTTGTTAACGGCCTTATGGTCACCACTAGACAAGAGACCAGATACCCTTGGAAGCATCACACTTCCCAAAGACGTTACTAATGTTAAAAGGATATTGATAATCTTCAATGCCTGGTCATAAATACCGACATCATTGGTAGATGACAAGGCACCCAACATAGTACGATCCAATGTCACGTACAGTGAAAT
This sequence comes from Streptococcus sp. HMSC065H07, assembly GCF_001837325.1. Classification (NCBI taxonomy): domain Bacteria; kingdom Bacillati; phylum Bacillota; class Bacilli; order Lactobacillales; family Streptococcaceae; genus Streptococcus; species Streptococcus sp. HMSC065H07. Next base: position 35,309 of record NZ_KV832050.1, on the reverse strand, counting down.
GGCAACCTGAGGAAGAAACAGCAAGATAACAGGTTTGAGATGTTTCTTAGCGTAGGATAAATCAAATTGAGGCTCACCGATATAGGGTCTTGCTGGTAGCCACATACTCAATTGACCAAGCAATTCAAAGAAGGTCAATAGGAAAACATAGAGATATAAATCACCAGGTGTTTTCACAAATAGGAAGATGGAAATAACTCCTAAAACCTTCACCGTTGTATTCCTTGCAGTAATACGACGAAAATCCTCCAAACCTTGGAATAACCAAGAAATGTCCATTCCTTTTGATATCAAGCTTAGTCCTAAGATATAAGCCACCATATTTTGCATACCAGGAAAGAACAAACATAATGATGTATACAAGACAAGAGACAAAATAGTCGCAATCAATTGGAGGGTATAAATACCCCAGAAATTTTTACGAATATCCTTCCGATGCCCTGAAATCTCTTTAGTACCATAGTTAGCAACTCCCAAAGTCGCCAAAAGAATAAAGTAGGTCACAATAGAATTAAAGTAACCATAAGTACCTAAATCCTTGGAACTGAAAATCCGAGTAACATATGGTGTCGTAATGATTGGTAAAACAATGACCAGTAATTGATAGGAAAGATTGTAGGCGTAATTTTTTAAAACTTTCATAAGTATATGACTCTGTTTAGACTTTCTAGATGATATACCTCTGCTTCAATTACAAAAAATCTTTATCAGTCTTCATCACAAAGAGTCGACTAATCAATAGGATAAGAGGTGAGTAACGAAGAACGAGCATTTGGGGATCAAACATGCCATGAATGATCATAACCCCCAAGCAGGCAAGAACAATATCTTTTCGATTAGTTACAAAATAATTCATGACACGTGTTAATGCAAATAACATGAATGCACTAACAGCCAATCCATCAATTACGAGTAACTGCACAAATGAACTATCAATAAAGTTATAATTGCTTGAATAGTTACCGAAGATATCCATGGTCGTAAATGAAATTGGTCGACCTAATAAGGAAACACCAAAATTTCGGAACCCTTGAACACTTAGTCTTAGACGGTTATGCGTAAATTGGTCAACTAGGTGGAATAAATCACCCGTTGAATAGAAACAGAAATAGAGAGTAATGAGCAATGCAATAATAAAACCATATTTAGCAATATTTGCCGTAATAACATTACTGTCTATAAAATCAAATTTAAAGACTTTAAGACTAAATAACGCATAAGTCAAAATCAAAAGACTCAGATAAAGTGGACTTGAGGTTGAAGTCTGTTGGTACATATAAAATGTAGCAAACAGTAGAGCTAACAACTCTAGATAAGAAACTTTCTTTCCTCTGAACATTAAGTAACTACATAGGGCAAAGAACATACGTTGAGAGGCAAAGGACACATAGTTGAATCCTAAACTATAACGATAACCACTATCTGCACTCATCAACATATTTGAGATAATGCCCATCTTACTAGCTAGTATAGTTACAAACAGCACTAAAAATGTGGCGAAGGAGAAAGTCCCTAATAACTTCTTGAACTCTATATCCCTAGCTGAAAAAACCAACAGCAAAACATTAATATCAGGAAGACCATCTCGATTTTTTGACACAATTAACATGGTCAAGGTAAATAATAGGAAAATTATTAATTCCTTCAAGTGGTATCTGAAATAATTTATGGTATCAGGAAGATTAATGAGTTCCTTTATCGTAATCATACCTATTGTAAAATAGAGCAAGTTACGATAGAGTGACAAAAAACCATCCAGCCTTATAAAATAAGTTGTAGTTACCAGAGATGCAAATAATACCCAAACAAAGAGTGTAAATAAATAGATTTTCTCTGAGATAAAGCGACTGCTATTCACAAGTACTTTCCATACCTTTCAATTATTCTTATAAATGTTGTAATATCATCTGCATTTTTTTGAGGTAAATCAGAACAACATACATTCGACATTTTAACAACAGTTTTATGAGTGGATTTAATATTGAAGAATCATTCTTAATAAAATCCGCTATATCCTGTTTCTTACAAATTTCTTTAACCAGCTTAACTTTTTTATTAACTGGTAACTTTTGTTTGGTAATATTGTAGATATTACTCATCAAAATTCTTGCTTTTACAGTATTAACGAGCTCTAAGCTATCCAAATTCCAGTCAAATAGTAGACTATCAACTATCTTCAATTCTTCAAGCTGATACTGAAGACGCTTAGGATTATAGCACGACATAGCGGAACCTTTTCTACCAATGACATAAACGTAGTAGGAATCTTGAGAAAGATAAATCTTGTTGACTTTACGATAAACATCAAGATTAAAGCGGACATCTTCACCTAACTCATACTGCTCAAAAGAAAGGTTATTTTCAAGAAGAAATTCTCTGCGATATATCTTATTCCAAACCGTGTAAAGCATATCCGATAAGAATAGTTCTTTAAATATCTTGATAAAACCATCCTTGTCGTAACTCCCTTTAAACGGAAGTGACTTTTCAGTACGGCTCTTCTCAGTTAAATCTTCCTCAAAAGAATTGTAATAACTAAAAACAACCAAATCCAAATCTGAGACTAGCTTATCAGCAAAATCAGCAAAGAGATTACCAACAAGATAATCATCACTATCAACGAAGTAGATAAACTCTCCCCTGGCTTTGGACAAGCCAAAATTACGTGCCGAACCAACACCGTGGTTCTCAATATGATAGACTGAGATATTTGAGTACTCGTTAGCATAAGTATCGCAAATACTGCCACTACTATCCGTAGACCCATTGTCTACCACTATAATTTCCAAGTCATCATAGTTCTGAGAAATAATACTTTTTAAACAACGGTCAATATATTTCTCAACATTATAAACTGGAATAATAACAGAATATTTCAAAATAGACTCCTAAATCATATCAGAAAATGTTTTGAATACTGAAAGCCAGTTTTAATACTTTAAGTCTAAACAGTATATATTTTAACTTATTTGGTTGATTTTTCATTTGAGAAAGAGAAACACTATTCTTAAGTAACTCTTGTTTCACTTGATTAGTAATGTCTATATATTTTTTATCTAATTCAGATTTATATAAACTTGCCAAGATATGAGTCAAGCCATTCACATAATATAGCTGTGAAGTTTGTAATTCTTCTTGATTTAATTGTGAACGAACAAAATCAGAATAGAAAATATCTTTATAAAATTCAAACATATCACTAAACTTCTGCTCATTCCAAGACTGTGTAATGGAATCAGGATTATCAATTAAATAGTGATAATACTTTTGATTGGTAGCAAAGACATTCTCAGCTGAAAGAAAAAGCTTGTAATTCGTTCCCAAGTCTTCATAATATTTTCCTTTTGGAAAAGAAATATTATTATCAATAAATAGAGACTTTTTATAAATTTTGTCGTTGGCAAAACCTGTGATATAACTATGCTTGAGCACTTGGACAAAAGCATCTTTACCTTCAAACACTTGAGTTACTAACGGATCTGAAACTATAGGATCTTCTTCACCCTTCACAAACTCACGGTTAAAAGAAACGATATCAAACTCTTGGGATTCCAACACCTCTGCTAATTCTTTAAATGTTTGTGGTTCAAGCCAGTCATCAGAATCAGGGAAATAAACATAATCACCCTTAGCATGTGAAATACCAGTATTACGAGCTTCAGAAAGCCCTCCATTTTTTTTATGAATCACTGAGATAAAGTCATAAACTTTAGCATAATTATCACAGATTTGAGGAGAACTATCAGTACTTCCGTCATCTACAAGTAAAATATCATAATTATGCCACTCTTGGACAAGAACGCTCTCTACACAACGTTTTAAATACTTTTCGACATTATAAACTGGAATGACAACAGTTAAAAGTGGTTTCATGGATTCTTCACCTAAATTTTTATTTTATGTTAAATCTTCACCACCCTTATTCAACCAGGTAACAGCATTAAAATAGCGGTGGTAAGTTTTTAAATCAATTCCAACATGTCCTTGCTTCTCAGCTGATTTAAAGTGGACCAATGAAGGTAGGTCACTGTAATTCTTCGAAGAGAAAATCACCTTACTCTTGTATGGAAGTTCTTCAAACTCTTTCATCAGCTCATAAGTGCAGGCATCATTATCATTAAACTTGAAATACAAATTATCCCAATGTATTCTTTCTAAACGACGATTCCATTTTTGAGTTGCTTCTTCTTCATCAGCATAATGCAGGAAATGAAGTTCAATATCATCAAGAAGTGCTAGAGGATAGGCATTATCAAAGTCTTTGATGTATTTCGATTCCTTAACAAATGTCAAAGGAATATTACCACTCAAATAGTGTTTTAAATTCTTGAGCATCTTGATGTAATCAGGAGAAAAGATAAACATCCCTACAAATGGAGTTTGATAAGGCAAGCCCAATTCCTGATAGACTTTTCCAGCCCAACAATTATCACAAATGATCGTAAAATTTTTATTCTTAAGTCTTCGTCTAGGAATAAAATTAATAATTGGATAAACGATTGGTTTTAATTTATTTTTTAGTGTTTCACTGTTCATATTAGTACTTCTTAGTACTTCTTAGTACTTCTTAGTACTTCTTTTTATTTCTTATATAACTCCGAGAAATTACGAATATAACTTTGTAATGAAAAGAGTTCTTTTTGGCGTTTGACAGAGGCCTTGCCAAATTGCTCTCTCTTCTCGGTGTTATCAGCCAATTCTTGAATAGCCTTAGACAATTCTGCAGGCTGATTTGGTGTAGCAAGAAGGCCGTTTTCACCTTCCTTAACCATTTCACAGACACCACCATGACGGTAGCCGACTACGGGTTTGCCACAAGCCATTGATTCGAGAACTACAGTTGGTAGAGGATCTGGATTGGTACTTGGCAAGACAAAGATATCAAACATATTATAGAGCTCTGTCGTCTTGCTATAATAATCGATACGTTTAATCTGCCCAGCTACAGGTGAGTCTGATATAGCCTTCTCCAGCTCATCAACTCGCCATTCTTCACCTTCAAAAGCACTCCCTGCAAGAAAGGCTACTGCTTTTGGATTAGCCTTTAAGATTGGAGCCACGGCTTCTAAAAAGTCGCCTTGACCTTTCCATGCATTCACTCGACCAACCATTCCGATAACCAAAGCATTCTGTGCAATACCAAACTGATCACGGACTGCACTAGCATCCATTTCATGATATACGGCATTGTCAACACCATTATAGATGACTTGAACTTGGTCATTTTTTACAAAGCGAGACTGCTTGACGTGATTAGCAACAGCATTTGAAACTGTCACAATCGTATCCGCATAACGCCCCATCAAAAAGTTGATAAAATCAGAGATTGCTTTTGGTTTAACGATAATTTCATGCACATGCCAAATCAAAGGTAATTTCAACTTACGTTTGAGATAAATCCCCTCAAGTACCGCAGTCGTATTGTTGTGAATAAGAGTAATGCCATTATCCTTACCATATTTAGCAATTTGCTTTGAATAACGATTATAAGAGCCAAAATACTCAAGAATTCCCTTAGGATTAAAATATTTACGGCGCAAGATTGGATAATCGATAACTTTTACCTTAGCCCCAACCTTTTCCAATGCACTCACTAAGACACCATCGTTAGGCAAGATGACATGAGCTTCAAAGGCATCTTTATCCAACCCCTTAATAAGCTCCAACAAAACCTTGTCAGCACCATACATTTCGGCACCAGCGTGAAGATATAAAATTTTCTGCATTTCTATCCTTTAAATACTTTCTCGTAGTCTGTAACAATTTTTTCCCAAGTAAAGGCTTCAGCAATACGTTTACTTGATTTTTGATTGAGGTCTGCGATAGCTTGTTCATCTAATTGCTCAGCTTGATTAATGACACTTGCCAATTGGTCTTTTTTCCAATAGAGAGCACCATCTTCACCCACTTCACGGTTAAAGCCAACATCCAACAAGAGATTGAGCTTAGTAGACTCAAGAGCCTCAAGAAGAGATGGATTAGTACCACCTACTTCATGGCCATGGAAGTAAGCAAAGGCATTCTCACGAATGTACTTGAGCAATTCTTGGTCATAAACAGTTCCGACAAACTTCACACGAGGATCCTTGTCAAAACCAGTTTCCTGGCGCAACTTGTCGTAAAATTTGTTTTCTTCAACATTGGTAATGAGAACAAAGTCCTTGTCAGAGCTAGACGCCATAAAACCACGAATCATAGCCTCATAGTTATTTTCAGGCACAAAACGCCCCACAACAAGATAATAATTGTTTTCAATAACACCCTTTTCGAAGTACCATGTGCGTACCTTATCATCAACCTTAGTCAATCGAGATTTAGTTGTATCAGTTCCATAGGCAATATAGGTTGTTTGAGGACGATACTTAGCATAATCCTTTTGAATATAAGATTCAATGTTTTTACTATCACAAATCAAAAGATCTGCATGTTTAACCATGAGTTGCTCTGAAATTTTCCAATACTTACGAACCGGAAGACTCCACTTTGCACGAAGCCATTCATGACCATCCGGGTTAACCATAAGGGTACCACCGATAGCCTTGATTTTCTTTTTAATACCTGAGATAAATGGACCAATTCGGCAGGCCAAAACATAAAAAATCGGTGCTTGATCATTATTTTCCTTAGCAATTTCAATGGCCTTATTAAGAGCTGCGATGTCATAAGCGATGGCACGTGCAGGCCCGATATTTGGGACGTCAATATTGTAGCATTTAGCACCGTTATGTTCGAAAGTATCTGCTGTAATTCCTGATTTAGCAGAATTTTCACGCATACAAGCTACATAATATTGGATATCTTTGTCTTGTTGGAACTCTGTCAACTTCTCAACAAAGGTCTCAAATCCACCATATTTTGCTGGAATTCCCTTAGAACCAACGATATAAACTGTTTTTGTCATTTAATCACCATTAAAAGAAATGGAGAAAGCCATCACTTTGCTCCATCCTTCATTACTACTACTTTAATTGTTTTCAATAAAATTTTGATATCGCGCCAGATTGTCCATCCGTCCATATAAGCAACGTCTAGTTTTACAACTTCATCAAAATCAGTAATTTCACTTCGACCGCTTACTTGCCAAAGACCGGTAATACCTGGTTTAAAGCTGAGGCGACGTTTTTGTTCCGGTGTATAAGCTTCGTATTCATCCAATGTTGGTGGACGTGTTCCTACCAAGCTCATATCACCTTTTAAAACATTCCAAAATTGTGGAAGTTCATCAAGACTCGTTTTACGAATGAAATGTCCAATTTTGGTAATACGTGGATCATTGTCCATCTTAAACATACCACCAGACATTTGATTCTGTGCCATCAAATTCTTCTTGATTTCTTCCGCATCAACACGCATAGAACGGAATTTATAAAACTTGAAGATACGTCCATTTTCTCCCACACGATCTTGAGCAAAAATAGCTGGTCCTCCATCTTTACGAATAAGAGGATAAAGGAAGATCCCAACAATACCACAGAGCACCAAACCAACTAGAGCCCCACAGATATCGAGGAAGCGTTTCGCCAAGATATCTCCATAGCTATAAAAATGCGTAGAAAACGTAACAACTTTGAAAGGACCCAATTGTTGGATACGTTTTTCACCCTGACTCATAAATTCAAGGGCATTCAAATTAATGGATACTGGGATTCCCATAAGTTCAAATGGTGACGCATAATCCCAAATCTTGTACTGCTCACTTGGCAGATTAATCAAAACTTGGTCTACTACTGAGTGTGTCGCATATTCAATCAAATTTTCAGGTTTAACACTCTTGATAAATGGATCAGTGAAATAAGGATTATCCAAGACACAAACTGCCGTAATCCTACCATCCATATTGTCCTTCATACGAGATAAAACATTATCAAGACGTGCTTGATCAGAAATCAAGAGAATATTCTTGTTACTTTTACGACGTGTATAAATAGATGAGCGGAAATACTTAAGAACTGTATTTGTAACGTATAAGAGAACACCTGAAATTAGGGTAACGTAAAGAAGTCCGCGACGTGAGATTGAAAAACTTCCATCTGCAAAAAAAGAGAGGAAAGTTGCAATTAGAGCAAAAATGAAACAATATTTGACAGTTGCAATGAGTTCATCCAAGTAGCCTCTGTACTTAAGATTTTCATAATAACTACTGATATAGTAAGACACTACATGTACGACACCTAAAAGGACGATGCTTCCTTGGGTAATCTCTGTATATGGTATTTTACTAGCTACCATGGCTGCGAAAACAACCACAACCAACTGTATAACACCAATTTCAATGCGACGAATTTCTTGTTTTTCTTTCACTCTAAACCCCTTTTTAATCTGTTAAGGTATAAGGAGCCGCATCATCCCCATTAATGCTATCCTTTTCTACGACGATGTGCTCTTGAATGACCTTCTTTTTGGTCTGATTTTTTCCCGTACTCGCCATATGAGCCATAAGAACCATATGATCCATACTTATCAACTGTCATATCCACTTTATTAAGGACGACACCTAAGAACTGAGAACCACTTTGTTCCAATTGTTCAACGGCCTTAGTTACGAAGCGACGTTTAATTTTTCCAGATGCTGTAACCAAAAGACTGGCATCAGCCTGATGGGCAATAATAACAGCATCAATGACCAAACCAATTGGTGGTGTATCAATGATGACATAATCATAACGACTACGAGCAACTTCCATCAAATGTCTAAAATTGTCATTTTGCAAAAGACTTGTTGGATTAGGTGGTACAGGACCAGATGCAATGACATCCAAACCAGAAATATCAGTTTGACAAATCGTTTCATTTAAATCAGCATTTCCAGAAAGGAAATTTGAAAGGCCTTTATAAGGCTCATTTGATTTAAATGTACCTGACAAAACAGAGTTACGAGTATCCGCATCAATGAGAAGTGTTCGGAGCCCAACACTAGCAAATGAAATCGCCAAGTTAACAGATGTCGTTGATTTTCCTTCACCAGCTTCAACAGAGCTAACCGCAATCACTTTCATCTGAGCACCAGAAAATTGAATATTTGTGCGAATAGCATTGTAATACTCTTCTGTTTGTTTGGCAAAGTTTACTTTAGATTTTACTAACTTTAATAGAGGCATTTCTTCTCCTTAAATTTTATCTGTATCAGGGACAATTCCAAGAAGTGTCATTCCAAGGGCATCTTCCACATCTTCTGGACGGCGAATACGATCATCTAGGATTTCACGTACCAATACACCAACCACTGCAAGGAATCCTCCAAGCACTGCTCCAAGAAGCACATTACGTTTGATATTTGGTGAAGATGGTGACTCTGGCAATTTAGCTTCTTCAAGTGTTGTGACATCTTCAACTTTTGTCACGTTCTTGATTTTTTCTGAAGCAACTTCACGAACCTTATTGGCAAGAGTTTGCGCATCTTGACCAGTTTTAGCATTAACAGAAATTGAAATAAGACGAGTATCAGTAGGAATATTAACTGAAATCATTTTAGCAAGTTCTGCTTCTGTCATATTCAATTTTTCATCTTTGATAACTTCTGACAAGACATCGTTTGATGTAATAATTTCTTTGTAGTCTTTTGTCAAAAATGTACCGGCCTGCAAATCTTGAGCAGAAAGGTTTTTGCCATCGTTAGCTTGATTAACCACATAGATACGTGTAGACGACGTATATGTTGGTTGAATGAGGAAATAAGTTCCCAAGAAGGCAAAGACAGCGACATAGAAGGCTGTAAATAGAATAAATACCTTTTTAGTCCAAAGTTTGTGCAATAATGCAAGCACGTCGATTTCAACACGCTTCGTGTTTTCCTGAGTCATAGTTTCTCCTATATGTATTGATTTTCAAGTAGTGTTTGTGGATTTTCAATGAAAAGGTTACGAGCACGTCGCGTTCCGTAAGTCTTTTCAATAATAGCGTAGGCATCTTTCATAAATGGTGGTCTTGGACCAAGATTATGCATGTCACTAGCAACCATATGAACCAAATTTTTTTCCAAGAAATAACGAACACGTTTCTTTCTTACTTTATCTTTATCGCCAAAGAGCTTTGGTTTGAGGACATGTGAGCTATTGACTTGAGTATAGCAGCCCATATTGATGATTTCTCGAACACGATCAGCATTTTCTTCGAGGGCATCATAGCGCTCAATGTGAGCAACAATTGGTGTCACCCCTGCTCGCAAAACATTGCTAAGCCCACTATGAATTTCTTTCCAAGAGGTGCGAGCACTAAACTCAATCAAAGCAAATTGAGTGTTGTGCATCCGTGGAATGAGATTCTTTTCGAGTTTCTCCACAATGTCTGAGGTGTAATAAAGTTCACCACCATAACAAATAGTTAAGTCTGGATAAAGTGCTTCTGCTTCTTCTTTTACCTTAGAAAAATTTGCAAAGATTTTATCCTCTGGGGTTTCAAACATTCCCTTACGACGATGGGATGTTGAAACAATCGTACGCACTCCTTGCGCATAGCTTTCGCCAATGAGGTCAAGACTTTCTTCTAAAGTTTTAGGACCATCATCAACATCAAAAACAATATGTGAGTGAACGTCAATCACTTATTTTTCCTCCATCAAATTTTTGATAGCTTGAGAGGCGCTTTCCACACTGGAATCATCCAGTTTCATCATGTAGAGACTAGAATTTGGCATAGCATAAGAGGTCAATTGTCCGGTTGAACCTGTACCTGTTACTGCTTGAGAAGTCACCGTAAATTTAGAACCTGAATCAAGTTGTGTATTGGCCAGAGCATTAATGGTATCTAGAGACATATTCGTTTGAACAGAGTCTTGAAGATTGTTAACGATTGAAGTAAAGTTTGATACAGAATTTAGTGAAGCTAACTTGTTTACAATCGCAGAAATCACTTTCTCTTGGTTCTTACCACGGTCATTGTCTCCTCCATCCAAACTATAACGCTCACGAACAAAGCCAAGGGCTTGTTCAGAATTCATTTGGATATCTCCAACTGGGAAATCAAACTTCCCGTGAAGACTCGTGAAGGCTTGATCATTATGAACTGTCACACCACCAAGTTGGTCAATCAACTTAAGGAAAGATGTGAAGTTAATTCGTGCATAGTAATCAATCTTAATGCCATAAAGATTTTCCAGTGTTTTTTCAGATGTTTCGACGCCATAAATACCTGCGTGGGTTAATTTATCATACTGGTCTGCCCCACCATCAGGAATCTTAACGTACGCATCACGTGGAGTGGTCGTCAAGAGAATCTTATGTGTGTTCATGTTAACGGTCATAATGATATTGACATCTGAACGTGACACTGTTGAAATTGAACCGTAGGTATCAATACCACTAATATAAATATTGAAGACTTTTGAATCTACTTGTTTTGCAGAATTGTTATTCTTCTTTTTAATTTTATAAGTATAGATTGTTTTTAGATTTGAAGCATAGTTACTATCGACAGACTCTAGTAGGCTAGCATAAGAGCCACTCAAGACCATAGCTTTAGATTTGCCAGACTTAAGATTGTCATAAGCTTCTTGATATGAAGCAACATCATCAACTTTAAGATCAACCTTTTTGTCTTTCTTTAGAGCAGACATTAAGGTGTCGATATTGTTCTTATCAACCTTAGTTGGTGCTTGTACGCTAGTAAGCTGACTCACATCTTTGATGTCACTATCCTTTGGAACTACGATGCTCATTTCCACTTCAGAAAATGCAGCCGTCTGATTCATACGGTTAGTGATATCAATCATTTGTTTAAAACCGAAAATACCAACCAGAGAAACTAGCGAGAAGATAACCAATACAGCCGTTGTCACTAGTGGTGATTTCTTAGTCTTCTGAAGGAAGATGCTAATAGCAAGAACTACCAACAAACCAATGGTGATAATGATGTTCAAAAACCTAAATGATAGGAAATTATAATTGAACATTGTGAATAATAAGACCAATGCTAAAATAGCATACAGAATGGTCAACCCAACGTTGACCATCCCCCATGATCTATTACTCGTACGTTTTTGCTTACGATTCGTACGCGAACTCATATAAATTGCTCCTAAAAATTAAAATTAGACATTTCCCATTATCATTATAACATTACTATAACTTCATTTCAATTGTCATTCTTTTTAAAAAAGAAGAAACCGTTTTTCATTATGATATCAAGCATTTAATTTCTATCATTTTTCATAATATTGTAAACTATTTTTCACATTTTTAGTGGTTAAACTTTAAATTGTCGGATATTTACCTATTTATTATAAGTCTTTTTCTTCCAAATATTTTTATTTTTTTCTAGTAGTTTGAAAATTTTTAACCTATTGATTCTTCGAGTAGATAGTAGTTACAACACAAAAGGACGACCTAATGGCGTCCTTTTACAAATTAGTCTGCAATAAGTGTTTCAAGACCAACTTTCATCATGTCAGTGAAAGTGTTTTGACGTTCCTCAGCTGTAGTGTCTTCATCTGGATTGACCAAACTATCAGAAATAGTCATGATGGCAAGAGCATCTACTTGGTGTTGGGCTGCAAGGTAGTAAAGTGCTGCTGCTTCCATTTCAACAGCCTTCACTCCCCACTTACCAAGCTCAATGTTTTTTTCGAAATAATTTGAATAGAAAACATCAGATGACAAGACATTACCAACATGTGTAGTCATACCAAGCTCTTTAGCAATGTGGTAAGCCTTATCTAAGAGATTGAAACTTGCAATTTGTGGGAAATCGTATTGTGGCCAATCGTTACGAATAATGTTAGAGTTTGTCGCTGCCGCTTGCGCTAGAACTAACTCACGAACGTGAACATCCTCATTCAATGAACCAGCAGTTCCCACACGAATCAATTTTTTAACCCCGTAGTCAACAATAAGCTCACGAGCATAGATAGAGATAGATGGCATCCCCATTCCAGTTCCCATTACTGAGACACGTTCACCTTTGTATGTTCCTGTGTAACCAAACATATTACGAACTTCATTGAAACATACAGCGTCTTCGAGGAAATTCTCGGCAATGAATTTCGCACGTAAAGGATCTCCAGGTAGGAGAATTTTATCAGCAATTTCACCTTGCTTAGCAGCAATATGGATAGACATAATATAAGATACCAAGGGCGTTAAAGAGGCAAAGTAAAAATAGGAAATCCGACAAAGATGCTTCGCATCTAGGAGGTTTTATCTTTTTTACACAGCCTCTAGCCCGGGTTCAGTTTCAAACCCGAACTACCCTTCCTTTCATTTTTTGATGGTAAAGGAGCAGACAGAAAACAAATGAAGACTATCTATTTTCCGAGCTTTCCGCTCGTGTTCAAATCAGAACACACGCTCTACCTTTCTTAATTTTTATTTTTTAAATATTTTTCCACTATTATATAGTGGATAAATAACTACTTTAAAAGTGGATTAAGCTTGAGTCAATGAATCAAGAAAATCGTATAACTTTTTGTTCATTTCAGAATAATCGTTGGCACGCAATTGTTCAGGTGTTTGAACAAAAGGCAAGACTTTATTTTGCTTACGTAAATGCTCTTCACCGTCAGCAGCTATAAGTAAATCAATGGCTTCAGGATCAAACTCCAAGTGTGCCTGAAAGGCATAATGTTTAGGACTGAAGCGAACAATTTGGCGTGGACAACCTTGACTAGTAGCAAGAACAACTGCATTATCAGTCAATCCAGGCATATCACCATGCCAGTGACCAGTATTTAGGGTTTCGCCAAAACCTTTGATATGCTCATCCGCTAAACCTGCCTCAGTTAATGTTACAGAGAAAACCCCAATCTCACGTTCTGGACTATGTTCATACTTACCACCATAGGCTACAGATAAAAGTTGAGCACCTAGGCAAACCCCAACAATATAGATATCAGCAGCAATTGCTTTTTGCATAAATGCAATCTCAGCCTCTGGGTCATAATAAGGGAAGGCCTGACGATCCTCATCAGGTGACTGAGGGCCACCCATAACAATTAGAAAATCAATACCTTCAACGGTTTCAGGAAGAGGCTCTTCCTCATATACCTTGGTTGATGTGATATTATGCCCACGGTCTTGAGCCCATTTTAAATAGGCTCCTGGAACTTCAAACGTTTCGTGTAAAATAAAATGAATATTCATTGTTTTTTCTTCCATCTATTTTTAATTATCCTCGATAGTAGACTCGCTAAGATTAGTGGTACTGCTACCAGCCCTCCTTGACCAGTAAAACCTAGAACTAAGGCTATCCCAGTTAGAGGAGCATCTAAAGTTGTTCCTAAAAATACGGTTGCACCGAGTAACATTCCTAGAGTAGGATTGAGTGATAAGCCAAAAATCTCAAGACAACTTGTCAATAAGAAACCCAATCCAGCACCTAAAGTAAAGGAAGGGGTTAGGGTTCCTCCATAAGAGCCTGCCCATAAAAGCAAACATACCACAAGTCCTTTGACGACAAGGATAAGAGGTAGGTATGCTGAAACCCCACCTGAAAATAACCATTGTGCTAGAACCTGACCATTTCCCATGATTAAAGGATAGAAAGCTGCAATCCCACCTAATACTACATAAGATAGTGGCATGGTCCACAGAATACGTTTATCAGTAATACGACTTTTGCTAGCCTTTTTGGCTAAGAAGCTAAACATCATCGCCAGCGGAGTTATCACTAATACAAGAACAATAACCTGAATCAGACTAGCAGGGTCTGAGCTAACTTTACTGACTAGGTACATTGCCTCCTTACCAACGATTGGTCGAGCACAATAAGCTGACAAGTAGGTTGTCACAAGAATGATAATAATATTTTTTGATTTCCAAGCAACACCTAAGGTTTCCAGAACAAACAGTGTACTGGCAAAGGGGACTTGGTAAACCGCAGCTAAGCCAGCGCCAGCCCCGCAAGCAATTAGCAACTGTCTATCAATAATATCCAAGTGCAAGGCTTTGGAGAGATTACCACCAAATAGAGCGCCTAATTCTCGAGGCGCTCCTTCTTTACCAATTGAGGAACCAGCCCCAACGATTGCAACCTGCATCAAAGCGTGTAGACTCTGGCCAAGAAAATTTGGACTCTTCTTACCAACGAGTTGCTTAGCCTTACTAATAGAAAGGAGGGACACTCGTCGCTGAAGGAAATACCAAAATAAACTAGCCAAAACACCTACTACAAGCAATACTGCAAATCGTCGAAAGGGACTTACAGAGTTAAACTGTGACAATAAATTCGATTTATCATTACCAAATACAAGAATTTGTATAAACTCCAAAAGGTAATGACAAAGAATGCCTACCAAACCTGAAGCAATACCGGTTCCAAAAACAGCTAAACTTAACCTAGTCGACTTGGGTAATGACGTTATAGGTTTTATTCCCCGAGCTATCATATTTTAGAGTTCAGCAAGAATCGCTTTTAGCAATCCTTTGAAGTCCCCTTTAACACGCTCTGTCACTTCCACCACTTCTTCGTGGTTCAATTCTTCTTGGAAACCAGCCGCAAAGTTGGTAATACATGAAATTCCAAGAACTTTTAAGCCAGAGTGAGCTGCAACAATAACCTCAGGAACGGTAGACATCCCAACAGCATCTGCACCAAGTGTCTTATAAGCACGGATTTCAGCTGGTGTTTCATAGGTTGGACCTGTCACACCGATATAAACACCATCATCCAATTTGATACCAAGTTTATCAGCCACTTTATGAGCGGTTTCACGGTATTCAGGTGTGTAAGCTTTAGACATATCAGGGAAACGTGGTCCAAAATCATCCAAGTTTTCACCAATCAATGGGTTTTGACCAGTCATGTTAATGTGGTCAGTGATGGCCATCAAAGTACCAGGACCATAGCCGATACCACCTGCTGCATTGGTTACAACAACTCCTTCACATCCAAGAGCTTTCATAACACGTACAGGGAAAGTAACCACTTCTAGCGGATTTCCTTCATAGAAATGGAAACGTCCTTGTAGAGCCAAAACCTTACGTCCAGACAATGTACCATATACAAGTTTACCAGCATGACCAACAACCGTTGATTGTCCCCAGTTAGGAATGTCCGCATAATCAATGACAATGGCATCTTCAACTTCTTCAGCTAGCTCACCAAGTCCAGAGCCCAAAATCAAACCAAATTCAGGTTTTTCAATTCCTTTGCTTTCCAAGAAGGCTTGAGTAACTCTAATTTTTTCAAGTAGCGACATGTTATTTCTCCCTTAATTTTATTTCATTCTTAAAAAGTGACCAATATTTGAAAAAGTTCTTGCATTTCGAATGGTTATATCAGGATAAAAAGGTGTTTTCAATAACTTCTTATGATAAGCTGTTTGTCTATAAGTTGATTTATCATACTTTACCCAGTAGACACCAAGTTGACCAAAATGAAGTCTTTCATCTTTCAACTCTAAAGAGTTAATAATCTTCTTCATTTCGTTCTTATCAAGTCTTTCAGTGAATAAGAGGACGTCTTTTCTATAGAAATCATCTTCCCACCACTTAGGTAATGAGGCCACTTCATTTTGATAATCTTCAAGAGTAAAAAGAGAAAATACCTTAATAAATGGATAAGCCTTATTTAGAAATCCCTCTAAAACTAAGAGGAGTTCCTCTTTCATCAAGGTAGAATCAAAGAAAAGATTTCCACTATTTATATAGGAAGAAACATGTGACATACCGAGTTCTTCTAACTCACGACAAAATTCTTTCATGACTACCTTGTGACGACCACCAACGTTTATCCCACGAACCAAAAATGCATAGCGCTTCATTTTAGACAAGTTTATCCAAGAAGCTTTCACCAATCATGGCTTTATCTACACCAAAGTTTTCAGCGACAGTTGCTGAGATGTCAGAGAAATGACCTACTGGAATAAGTCCATTCCCTTTGAATGATGGGCTATAAGCCAAGAAAGGAATATATTCACGAGTATGGTCTGTACCTGCATAAGTTGAATCATTTCCGTGGTCTGCTGTAATCATCAAGAGATCATCTTCACGCATAGCAGCAATGATTTCAGGCAAACGTTGGTCAAATTCGTGCAAGCAATCACGGTATCCATGTGGGTCACGACGGTGTCCATAAAGGGCATCGAAGTCTACCAAGTTTGTGAATGAGAAACCATGTTTGAAGTCTTCAGAAGTCATAGCTTTAATCAAATTATCAATACCATGGCTATTTGATTTGTTGTGTCCCATATCGTGGTTGATACCAGCTCCATTGAAAATATCATTGATTTTACCAACGGCATAAGTATCGATACCAGCTTCATTCAATTTATCCAAAACAGTTGGTGCAAATGGTGAAACAGCCAAATCACGACGGTTAGACGTACGAGTGAAGTTTCCAGGTTCACCAACGTAAGGACGAGCAATGATACGCCCTAGAAGAGCTGGACGCTCAAGGGTAATTGAACGCGCATATTCACAAATACGATACAATTCATCCAAAGGAATAACGTCTTCGTGTGCGGCAATTTGAAGAACTGGGTCAGCTGAAGTGTAAATAATCAATTCACCAGTTTCCATTTGACGAGGTCCAAAGTCTTCAATAACAGCTGTACCTGAGTATGGTTTATTAGCTTCACGAATGACTTTACGGCCTGAGAATTCCTCAATTTTAGTGAGAATTTCTTCTGGGAATCCGTTCCAGAAAGTATCAAAAGGTTCAGTAATATTGAGACCCATGATTTCCCAGTGACCAGTCATCGTATCTTTACCAAGAGACACTTCCTGCAATTTTGTTGCATAACCAGTTGGGTTGCTTTCTGTCGGTACTGTTTTCAAAGGTGTTTCACGAGGAATATTTCCTAGACCAAGCTTAGCCATATTTGGCACATTCAATCCTACTGATTTAGAGATATGACCAAGGGTATCTGAAGCACCATCTGGCACACCTGCATTGACAAAGTCATTGGCATCTGGAGCAGCACCAATTCCTACTGAATCAAGAACGACTAAATGCATTCGGTTAAATTTGGACATAATAACACCACAAAGAGATAAAATCTTTTCGAAATTACCTCTTGCCTTTCTATATTATTTAATAGTTTGACAAAAATTAATTAGTTTTCCTCATAAAAAGTGAGGGGAAATCAAAATTGGACTAGGCCTTGACTTCAACGACCTTAACACCGTCTTTTCCTGCAACGATGACTTTGTTAACCATACCATTGAATAATCCATGATCGACAACACCTGTCATAGCTTTTAGTTCTTCACCAAGAGCTACTGGATTTTCAATCTTACCTAAATCAAGATCGATGATATAGTTCTTCATATCTGTAACAAAGCGATTACCTTCCTCCGTAAGTCGGAATGATGGCTTATAGCCCTTCGACTCAAAGACACGATAGAGACGATCAGCACCATATTGAACCACTTCAACTGGTAATTTGAAAGCACCTAATTGATTAACCATTTTTGACTCATCAACTACCCAGATATATTCTTTCGTAGGTGTAGCGACGATTTTTTCCATCAAAAGGGCACCACCGCCACCTTTAATCCCATTGAGTTGAGGGTCTACTTCGTCGGCGCCATCAACAGTAACATCAATACTGTCAATATCATCCACTGCCTTCAAAGGAATACCTAATCCTTCAGCTTGTTTAGTGGTTTGACTGGATGTCGTTACTCCAACAACACTAAGGCCTTCTTCCTTAATACGACGGCCAATTTCCTCCACGAAGAAATAAGCTGTTGACCCTGTACCAAGTCCAACAACCATTCCATCTTCAACGTATTTGGCAGCGGTTACGCCAGCGATTTTCTTAAGTTCTTCCATGCTCGTCTCCTTGCATCTTTCTATAATAGTCGTTCAAAACAATTATAACATGTTTCAACAGTAAATAGAAATGATACGAAGGAGTAAAACCTAGCAAAAATAAAAACTAGATCCTAAATAGAATCTAGTTTTGATGGGGAACTAATTTAATAGCACCACTTAATCTTCTTTACGACGTTTGAAGAATCCTACAAAGGCCGCAAAAATCATTGAAAGAAGTCCAATAAATCCAGCATTGCTAGTGTGCTCACCAGTTTGTGGCAACTCAGCTTGAGGCACTACAGGAACTTCAGTATCTGGAGTTGGTGTAGTTGGCGGTGTCACTGGAGTTGGAGGAGTAACAGGTTTTGGTGGTGTTTGTGGAGTCGGTGGTGTTGGTGGTACCACGTGAGACTCTCTCTCAACGACATAGTTCTTGTGCCATACAACACTTGGTTTTTCAGGAGTTTTAGGTTCTACTGGTTTAGCAGGAACTTCAACTACTTTTGGTGTTGGTGGCGTTGGTGCCGTTGGACCTGTTGGTGGTGTTGGTTCTTGTGGTTTACCAGGTACTTCAACCACTTTTGGTGTTGGTGGCGTTGGTGCCGTTGGACCTGTTGGTGGTGTTGGTTCTTGTGGTTTACCAGGTACTTCAACTACCTCTGGAGTTGGTGGCGTCGGTGCCACTGGCTCTTTTGGTGGTGTTGGTGGTGTTGGTTCTTGTGGATTGATACCAACTGTTTTAATAACTGGTTTAACCGGTGCTGTTGGTGGTGTTGGTGCCTTAGGTTCTTCAGGTTTTTCACCTGGATTCTTAGGCAAACCAAGATTAGAGTTGATTGCGAACCAATATACTGTTGGTGCACCATCAGCATTTGCACCTTCAGCAGTAAATACCAAGTGACCATTTGTCATCTTGATACCTGCACCTCCATAATAGAGGTAAGGTGAATCAGCGTTATCCCAACCTGTCAATTCTGACGTTGTCTCACCATTAAAGACTGCACCATGGTCAATGTATTGGTTATCATTAACTGATGTTACTTCTTTAGTAGCAGCATCATAAGTAACTGATGATTTTGGAATAGCGATGAATTGGTTATCACCAATATTTACATATTCTTGGTGACGTGTTGATTGGTATTTTTTCTTAGGTGTGAATGTAATCAAACCAGTTTCAGCAGAAACGCTGTACGAACCAATAACATCATCTTTATCACCAAATGTATAATCTTCGTTACCAAGAGCGTGTCCATTACCACTACCTGAAGCATTAAGAGTTGTTACATCAGATGGAATTTCACGTGAGACAACCCATTCTGAACCATTCCAGTCAGTGATAGGAACAACTACCTTAAGTGGGTTCTCATCAGAAATGTTAACAGTAGCGCCACCGAAATCAGCGTATCCAGATTTAGTAACAACTTCACCGTTTTGGATTGCCAAAGTAGAGCCATCTGCGTAAGGATTATATGTACCGCGGACAGTATTACCATTAACGTCTTTCGCTTCTACTGTAAGTGGACGTGGGCGCTCAGATGTTTCAACATAAGCTGCACCATTCCAGTGGTTTAGTGAGTTAAGTGCTACGATAGCATTACGCTCACTAAGGTTGAACATTTTACCATCTTTATCGTAAAACTCAACATCTACAGCTACTTTAACCGGTTTATCTTGATCAGTTGATGCTCCAACTGTCATAGTTACTGTTGGATCTTTACTGATTTTCGCGATACCTTTTCCGTCATTTGATGGAAGGCTAACGATTTCGTAACGGTATACAACACGTTTGATTGCTGACGCTTCATTCTCTACAAGCATGCTTGATTGGTTCAAGCCATCGTAAGTAACAACAAATTTGTCACCTTCTTTAACTTGAATCCACTCATCTTCAGTGTTTGTCCAAGGACTGTTTGAAACAATGTCAGATGCTTGTAACTTGTTAGAGTCATATTGGAAAACATTACTTGTGTTAAGACGCTCTTGTGCTTCTTTTGTCAAGTAGTTGCTTACACCTTCAACTTTGTGTGTCGCATCGTTTTCACGTTGGAAAGTCAATTCTTGAACAACTTCAGCATCTTTAAGGTTACGATATACAGGATCATTCATGTATTTATCGTAAGCTGTTTTAGCATCTTGATATTGTTTAAGTGCTGTTTGGTAGACAGCTAATTTGTTTTGATACTCAAGGTACTCTTGGTCATATTTAGCTTTTTGCTCATTGTAGACAACCAAGGCAGCTTCGTATTTAGCTTTTGCATCTGCATTGTATTTTTCAATAGCTTGTTTTGTTTCAAGATCTGCTTCATAAGCTGTTTTCTTAGCGTTATAAAGTTCAAGATTCTTGTCATATGCTGCTTTTTCTACATCATATTTAGCTTTTGCTTCATTGTATGCTGCTAGCTCAGTTTGATATTTAGCTTCAGCTTCAGCGTTACGTTTTTCAGTAACAACTTTTTCAGCTACTTTATTATCATAGTTAGCTTTTTCAGCATTGTATTTAGCTTTATCGCTATTGTACTGAGCAAGGGCTGCTTCATAATCAGCTTTTGCTTGGTTATATGTTGCCAATTCTGCTTGGTATTTAGCTGCAGAAAACGCATTTTCTTTATCAGCAGCTTCTTTTTCTGCTACCTTAGCATCATAAGTAACTTTCTTAGTCTTGTACTCTGAAAGAGCTGAGTCATAAGCTTGCTTAGCAATTTGGTATTGCTCTGAAGCTTTATCATAAGCTGTTTTTTCAGTATCATATTTAGCCTGAGCTTCAGCATTTGTTTTATCAGCAAGTGCTTTCTCAGCTAATTTTGCATCATAGTTTGCTTTTGCTTTATCATAGTCAGCTTTATCTGACTTGTATTGTTCTTTAGCCGCTTTATAATCAGAAACGACTGTATTGATTTTCTCTGCTTGTGCTTTATTATCTGCAGCAGCTGCTTCAACAGTTTCTTTGGTTTGAGCAGGTTCTTCCTTAACCTCAACCCCTTCGTTAGTTGCAGCTGTTTTTGCAGCTTCTAAGCTTGTATTTGTTACTTCACTCGTTGTAACAGTTGTGTTGCCTTCTTCAGTAACGTTAACAACTTTCTTTTCAGTTGAATCTGCTACGGCTGAAGTGTTTTCTTCAACAGCATCTGTTGCTTCAACTGCTGGTGTTGCTGAATCTGTAGTTGTTGCTACCTCATCAGCGCTTGCATTTGAAGCTCCTACTGCAAGAACTGCAGTCCCCAAAAGAACAGAAGCCGCACCAAGGCTAGACTTTCTGAGTAAATAACGTTGTAATTCCTTTTTCCCCATTTAAATTACGTCCTTCTATATTTAGTTATGTTCATATTCTAACAAAAGAAAGAACCATGTCAATTTGAGATATCTCATAAAAACACGCATTCCTTTAAATTCGATTAGATTCTTAAATTCAAATACTTTTTAATATCAAAATATTTGATAGACAAAATCCTATAATTAATAGTGTTTACGATACAAATAGGCGGTTTAATTTTATAATATCTAGTCCAATTCGCTTTAATGTTTTTTTATTGAAAAGATTATGAAAAACAATCAACTATAAGCTTTCATTTTACTTTTCATTGTGATATTTAGCTTTGGGATAGCTCTTTCACCTAAATCATGTCCTCTCGTTTCCCCTATTAGTTTTAAGTTTCAAACTTATTTATAGCGATAATATGCAAAGAACAGGTAACAAAAAAAGACTAGACTGTCTTGTATAGCAAAACAACCTAATCTTTCATTTTATCTTATTAATGTTTACGTTTGCGAGCTGACCATAGACCTGTAAGGGCCATTGAAAGCAAGCCTAGACCTGTTACAGATGCTAATTTTTGGTTAGAGTCACCTGTTTCTGGCAATACGGCGCTATTAGTTCTTGCTGTTTCTTGCTTAGCAACTACAGAAGAAGTTGGTGTAACGCTTGGTCCCGTAGGTGTTCCAGGAGTTTTTGGTTTTTGAGGTGTTGGTGGCGTCGTTGGTACTGGACGTGTTACGCGCTCAACAAGATAATTTTTATGCCATTTTACCTTAGGAGCTACAAGTTCTTTAGGTGAAACAGGTTTATTAGGAACATTAACTGTGACCATAGTTGGTGGTGTTGGAGCTGTTGGAGCTGTTGGTGGCGTTGGTTTTCTTGGCTCACCAGGTACCTCTACAACTACTGGTGTAGGTGGAGTCGGAGCCTTAGGTTCTACTGGAGCCGTAATCTTACGTGGCTC
Source organism: Streptococcus sp. HMSC065H07 (assembly GCF_001837325.1). Lineage (NCBI taxonomy): Bacteria > Bacillati > Bacillota > Bacilli > Lactobacillales > Streptococcaceae > Streptococcus > Streptococcus sp. HMSC065H07. The sequence goes on along the minus strand of NZ_KV832050.1, from coordinate 12,402 downwards.
CACTGGCACTTCAACTAAAGCTGGAGTTGGTGGCGTTGGAGCTTTTGGTTCTGTTGGAGCCTTTGGTTCCTCTGCATCAACTGTAACCACAGTGTAGTTAGGTTCTGTCGGTGGTGTTGGCGCTTTAGGTTCTTCTGGTTTGCTTGGTTCCGCTGGAACTTCAACAACTGTCGGAGTTGGTGGCGTTGGAGCTTTTGGTTCTGTTGGAGCCTTTGGTTCCTCTGCATCAACTGTAACAACTGTATAGTTAGGTTCTGTTGGTGCCGTAGGAGCTGTTGGCGGAGTTGGTTCTGTTGGTACCGCTGGAAGAACTTCCAATGTAATCGTTGGTGGTGTTGGAGCCTTTGGTTCTTCAGGAGCTGTTGGCTCTTTTGGCGCTTCACCTGGATTTTTTGGAATACCAACATTTGAGTTAATCGCAAACCAATATACTGTTGGTTGACCAGCAGCATTAGCTCCATTAGCCGTAAATACCAAGTGACCATCAGCCATCTTCAAGCCTGCTCCACCATAATAGAGGTATGGAGAAGATGGATTATCCCAACCTTCAAGAGTCGTTGAAGATTCACCATTAAAGATAGATCCATGTTCAATGTATTGGTTATCTTTAAATGATGTCACCTCTTTTGTAGCAGAATCATAAGAAACACTTGAATTTGGAATTGGAATGTATTTATTGTTTCCAACATTTACAGATTCTTGGTGCTCTACATTTTCAAATTTCTTCTTAGGAGTAAAGATGATACGTCCTGAAGTTGAATCAATCGTATAAGAACCGATAACATCATCTTTACCGTCTAATGTGAACTCATCTGTTCCGATAGAGTGACCATTCCCAGCACCTGAAACATTGACTGAAGTTGCGTCAATAACAGTTTCTTCACTAACTGTAAATTCACTACCATTCCACGTTGCTTTTTGTGCCACAATCTTGATTGGGTTTTCAGCAGAGATAGTGACGTCAGCAGTACCAAAGTCAGCTGTTCCATTTTTAACAACAACTGCATTGTTTTCAATGCTCATTGATGAACCATCTGCATATGGATTCCAAGTTCCTCGAACAGTGTTACCATTTTTATCCTTGGCTTCTACTGTAAGGGCACGAGGTTTATCCCCACTATCTACATAAGAAGCACCTGTCCAGTGGTTAAGAGAGTTCAAAGCAACAATCGCATTGTGCTGTGTCAAATCAAACTTATTGCCATTACCATCATAGAATTCAACATCTACAGCAACTTTAACGGGTTTATTTTGGTCTGTTGAAGCACCGACTGTTAGTGTTACAGTTGGGTCTGAGCTAACGGCTGCAATTCCTTTACCGTCATTTGATGGAAGACTCAAAATTTCATAGCGATAAATCACGCGCTTGATCGGATGCATATCCGTATTTTCACGCATGCTTGACTGATTCAAGTTATCATAAGTAACAACAAATTTATCGCCTTCCTTAATTTGAATAAATTCAGTTTCATTATTGGCCCAAGGAGTAGTTGCTACAATATCTGAAGCTTCCAATTTATTGGAATCATACTGATGTACATTGCTTGTATTCAAACGAGCTTGAGCATCACGAGTGAGATAAGCACTGATGCCATCGATGGTATGAATGGCTCCACCTTCACGTTGGAAGGTCAAATCTTGAACAGTTTCTACATCTTTTAGATCTTGGAAACCATTATCATTCATGTACTTATCATAGGCTGCTTTAGCATCTTTGTACTGTGCCAAAGCTGTATGATATTCAGCAAGTTTTGTTTGGTAGGTAGCAAAATCTTTGCCGTATTGCTCTAAATCTACATTGTATTTTGCAAGCTCAACCTCATACTTAGCTTTTGCAGCATCTTCTTCTGCTTTAATAGCAACAAGTTGATCATAGGCTGCTTTATCTTTATCGTATTGCGCTTTCTTAGCTTGGTATTCTTGTAAATCTTTATCGTATTGTGCTTTAGCTGTATTATAAACAGCCATTTCTGCATCATACTTGGCTTTAGCTTCCGCATTTGCCTTATCAGCTGCTGTTTTTTCTGCTACTTTAGCATCGTAGGCTGCTTTAGCTGCATTATAAGTCGCTAAATCAGTTTGATATTTTTCATAAGCTGTATTGTATGCAGTAAGATCTTTTTCATATTGCTCTTGAGCAGCCTTATCTGTAATTTCTGCTTGCGTTTTCTCAGCTACTTTCACATCATAGGCTGCTTTTTTCGTGTTGTATTCAGCTAGAGCTGCATCATACAGAGCCTTATTTGCCTTATATTCAGACAAAGCTGCGTTGTATGTGACCATTTCTGCATCATACTTAGATTTAGCTTTTGCATTAGCTGCATCAGCGGCTGCTTTTTCTGCTACTTTAGCATCATAGGCTGCTTTAGCAGTCTTGTAGGCAGCCAAATCGCTTTGATATTTTTCGTAAGCGGCATTATAAGTAGCTAAATCTTTCTCATACCGCTCTTGAGCAGCCTTGTTTTCAACTTCTGTACGAACTTTTTCTGCTACTTTAGCATCATAAGCTTCCTTCTCAGCATCATATTTTGCCTTGTCTTTAGTATACTGAGCCATAGCAGCTTCATAGTTCTTTTTAGCAGTTTCATAAACGGCCAACTGTACCTTGTAATCGGCTTCTGACTTAGCATTAGCTGCATCAGCAGCTGCTTTTTCTGCTACTTTAAAATCATAAGTTAATTTTTGAGTATTATACTCTTCCAATGCTGCATCATAGGCTTTTTTATCAGCTTGGTATTTAGCTAACCCTTTTTCATAAGCAGCTTGATCAGTATCATACTGTGCTTTAGAAGCAGCGTTTGCTTTATCAGCTGCTGCTTTTTCGGCCACTTTAGCATCGTACTCAGCCTTAGCTTTATCATACTCAGCTACATCTTTTTTGTGGCTTTCTTTTGCTTTCTGATAATCCGAAACAACCGTATTAATCTCTTTTGATTGAGCTTGATTGTCAGCAATAGCACCCTCTAGGGATGTATGTGTTTGAGGTGCAGTTTCTTCGACTTCTACCCCTTCTTTTACCGCAGAAGTTTTAGCATCCTCAAGACTATCAGTTGTAACAACACTTGTTGTTACAGTGGTATTTCCTTCTTCTTTGACAGAAACAACTTGCTTCTCCGAATGATCAACAGTTGTTGCCGGATCAGCAGCAGTATCTGTTAGTACAGAAGCACTAAGTGGTGTATCAGTAGCAGCTGAAGTTGAAACCTCATCTGCATGTACACCAGTTGCCCCCATCGCAAGAATGGTTGTACCCAAAAGAACAGAAGCAGCTCCAAAGCTATACTTTCTGATTGAAAAACGTTGTGAATCTTTTCTTCCCATATCACACATTTCCTTCTATATTTTCTTAACACCTAAAGTCTATCACTTTTAAATTTTCTGTCAATAGAATCATCTTAATTTTTTTAAAATTTTACACTCATTTTCAATTTATAAGTATTATTTAATTGATTCTTTAATTTAAAAGGATAGATAGCTTAATTTTATATGTTACTTCTTCTGAAAATTAGAATTAAGTGGCTATAGATAAGTATATTATTAGATTTTTTTATTAATTATTTTCCCGAATAATTTATTAAACCATCAAAAAAAGCCCCAAAGGGCTAAAATCTTTACAATATTTGGGTATGTTCTGATAGTTGCTTCATTGATTTGAAACAATACCAAATGACAATCCAAGTGCAGATATCAGACATCATCGACTTAAGATTTTTTTGACCAAGGCCTTCAAATCTGGAACTACTTCTTCCATAAACCATGGATTTTTTGCTTGCCAAATATTATTTCGAGGAGAAGGATGAACGAGAGGGAAAAACTCTGGAAGATAATCTTTGTAATGCTTAACTGTATCTGTTAATTTTGCTGACGATTTTTGATGTAAATAGTAATGCTGCGCATAATTACCTACTAAAATCGTCAATTGGATATCAGGAGCTAAAGCAAGAACTTTCTCATGCCACTTATCTGCAAATCCCTTGCGAGGAGGTAAATCACCTGATTTACCATGACCTGGGAAATAAAAATCCATTGGTACAATAGCAAACATACCAGATTCATAGAATTCTTCACGTGAAACTCCCATCCAATCTCTGAGATTATCTCCACTGGGATCATTCCAATAAAGCCCTGACTCTTGTGCACGAATACCGGGAGCTTGTCCGACGATATTAATCCGTGCCGTTTTTGGAATGGAAAACAAGGGTTTTATACCTTGTTCCGTATAAGCTATATTTTGTTCATCGGACATGATTGCTTGTGTTAATTCATCGAGTGTTTCCATATTTTCCTCCTCAAAAAAGAGACAAAACCGTCTCTCTTTTTTATTTGATTAACTCATAGATAGCTTCTGCATAAATGGCAGCTGCACGGTACAAGTCTTCAACCTCAGTAAACTCATTGGCTTGGTGCATAGTGTTGACATAACCAGGGAACATAGCTCCATAGGCAACACCACGTTTTAGGAGACGTCCAAATGTCCCACCACCAATAATTTGTTCATGACCTTTAAGCCCTGTTTGTTTCTCATAGACTGAAAGAAGGGTCTCTACCATAGGATCATTAACTGGTACATAGTGCGGCACATGACCATGTTCTGAGAGACTGACCGCCTTAGGCCCTTCAAGTTTTTCAAGACCAACCTTAATAGCATTCGTATCAACCCCTTGAGGGTAGCGGAAATTCAAAGCAATTGTATTATCTTCAGATTCCTTGTTGAAGGTAAAGACACCTGCATTCATAGTCAACTCACCCATCTTAGGATCTGTATAGGCAAGACCTGTCTTTTCAGCAAAGAAATCTTTATGAAGTGTTTCAGCAATAAAACCCAAATACTTTTTAGCATTACCTTGGAAATCAAATTGGCTAAGGAAGAGTGCCAAGTAGGTTGCTCCATTAATACCATTTTGAGGCATCATACCATGAGCTGATTTTCCATGAATAGTCACATGAAAAATACCTGCTTCTTCAATCACTTGACCAGTCACCTCTTGGTCAGCAACAAAGTCTCCTAATTTGGCCTCGAGTTCTTTCAAAGTGATAGGTCCAGTGAAATCTGCACTTGCAGATTCAGGAACCATATTTTCACGCAAACCACCATTAAAAGACACAAGACTAAATTCTCCATCATTTTGACCTTCAAAATGGAGATAGGCTGTAATATTACCCTTTTCACCATTGATAATTGGAAATTCTGCATCAGGTGAAAAACCAAAATCAGGATCTTTCACCCCATTATGAGCGAAGTAATAATCCATATCGCCCCAACCAGATTCTTCATCAGTACCAACAATGAAACGCACACGCTTAGATACTGGAAGCTCGAGTTCTTTAATAATTTTCAAGGCATAGTAACAAGCCATTGTTGGGCCTTTATCATCTGATGACCCACGAGCATAAAGTTTGCCATCTTTGATTACAGGTTCATAAGGATCTGTATCCCAACCACTCCCAGCTGGAACCACATCCAAGTGTGCAAAGATACCCAATACTTCATCACCTTGACCAAATTCAAAGTCACCAGCATAATTATCAATATTACGAGTTTTATAACCATCACGTTCAGCTAAAGCAAGAAAATGTTCCAAAGCTTTTACTGGTCCAGGACCAAATGGGTGCTTATCATCAACCTTACTGTCATCACGTTCTGAGTTAATACGCAAAAGACCAAAAAGGTCCTCCATCAAGGCATCTTTGCGCTTATCAACTTCGGCACGAAAATCAATTGTCATAATTTACTCCTTACTGTCTCTAGTTAGCACTATTTTACCATTTTTAGTAAGAGTTTTCATCCCTTATAAACAAAGCCAATAAAAAATGCAATCCCTTACCGAATATCAAAAGACTTCATACCATCTTCAATAGAATGTGAAAAATTCCTAAAACAGGAACACTCGAATCTAAAGTAATAGCATTTATATCAGCTAAGAGGTAAAGCTCTTGACTATCTAGCTCTTTATACTTTAGGCCCTCCTATTAGGAATCAGCACATTGTAGCATTTCGATAATATCATTTCAAGAATTTCCATAAACTTTAGAATATTCTCCTCATTAATGCTATAATAGGACTATCAAAACTAAGGAGATGCATTATGCCATTTGTAAAGATTGATCTCTTTGAAGGTCGTACTGAAGAACAAAAAATCGAACTTGCTCGCGAAGTTACTGAGGTTGTATCACGTGTTGCCAAAGCACCTAAAGAAGCCATTCATGTTTTCATTAATGATATGCCAGAGGGAACTTACTACCCACATGGTGAAATGAAGAAGAAAAACTAATCATCATTAAGCAGTCACATCCGTGGCTGCTTTTGATATAAAAAAACTGGAAAGAAACGCCAGTTTTTTTATATTATCGTTGGTAATTCATCATCGTCGTCAAAATTCTCAACGACTTCTTCACCAGGCAATGGTTTTTGTAGTTTTCCCAAGATAAAACGTGAAATTGGACCAACCACTAGAAAATTAAGTGGTAAAGCCATGATAACATTTGTCAACCAAGCACGACCATAGGATGATAGCGTTACCGACTGACTGTTGTAAACTAATCCATGGAATGACATAAACGTTACCATGAATAGCGCCATGGTTCCAGAAATCACTAAAATCTTTGCCCATCGTTTATCATGGGCTTTTACTTTATGCAAAATTGCAAATGCAATTGTTTTGGCTAGTGGTCCCACCAAAATCATATCAAGTAAGAAAGCAACCACAAATCCAGGAAGATAACCTTGGAAAAAGTGACCCCAAGCAAAGGGAACAACGCCAGTCCAATCAAGGATGAGAAGATTCCAGAGACTCATCACATAGACCATCATTCCACACATTAAAATCGTAAAAAGCAAAGCTTCTTTAAAATTACGAGGCATTAAAATTCTCCATTTCTAAAAGTTCTCTCTCAGCATATCAAAAATTTTTATTCCTCGTAAGTGAAATTTCTCTCATGAAAACGTATTATTTTAAGATAGTTTCCATTTCTGTATATCTCGGTTTCATACCTAAACGTTCGTAAAAACGTACAGCACCCGCATTATCATTCCATACGTGAAGTGTCAGATTATAACACCCTAGCTCCTTAGCATAGTCCAAGGCAAATTGGTAAAGCTTTTCTCCTAATTTTTGACCTCGAGCATCCTTATCAACACATAAATCATCAATAAAAAGAGTCTTAACAGCCTTTTGTGGACCATCATTTTCAGTTTCTTCTTTAATCATTAAGAAAAGATGACCCAAGATACGCCCTTCGTCATCCTCGTAAACAAAAACAGGTTTTTTTGAATCATTAATTACTGCTTCTAACTCTGTATCTGTAAATTTACTGCCTTTTGACTTAAAAACATCAGGGCGCGCTTGATGATGAACAATAAGAATCTGCTCCAATAACTCCTGTAATCTTGGAATATCTTCAGATTTTGCTAAACGAATCATGATTATCTCCACAAAAAAAAGATGGGTAAGACCCACCTTAATTCTTATTTACCAAGTTTTGCTTTAGCTGCATCTGCAAGAGCTGTGAAAGCTGCTGCATCGTTAACTGCCAAATCAGCAAGCATTTTACGGTTAACTTCGATTTCAGCCAATTTCAAACCGTGCATCAATTGTGAGTATGACAAACCGTTCAAACGAGCTGCCGCATTGATACGTGTGATCCAAAGTTTACGGAAATCACGTTTCTTTTGACGACGGTCACGGTATGCATAGTAGTAAGAGTTCATTACTTGTTCTTTTGCAGTACGGAACAAGATGTGTTTTGCACCATAGTAACCTTTAGCAAGTTTCAATACACGTTTACGACGTTTGCGTGATACAACGCCACCTTTAACACGAGCCATTTATATATTCCTCCGAATTAATTCTAGTTTAGTTAATTTGTAATGCTTGTAGCGAATTAACGCATTTGTGAAAGCATTGATTTGATACGTTTAAAGTCACCTGAATGTACCATTGACGCTTTACGAAGGTGACGACGTTGTTTTTTAGTTTTACCGTGGAAACGGTGAGATGTGAAGGCACGGAAGCGTTTCAATCCACCTGAACCTGTACGTTTGAAACGTTTAGCTGATGCGCGGTGTGTTTTTTGTTTTGGCATTTTAAAATTCTCCTCTTAAAATAGTGTTAGTTTGACAATTATTTTTTGTCAGGAATTGGTGCAAGTTGCATGAACATTTGACGTCCATCCATCTTCGCTCTTTGCTCAATAATCGCAATATCTTGCGTTTTTTCAGCAAATTCCGCCAAGACCTTAGCTCCGATTTCTTTGTGAGTAATCATACGACCTTTAAATCGGATAGAAACTTTAACCTTGTTTCCTTTTTCAAGGAATTTACGGCCATTACGAAGTTTAGTTTCAAAGTCACCTTTATCAATAACTGGACTCAAACGAACTTCTTTAACGGTAACAACGCTTTGTTTCTTACGTTGTTCTTTTTGTTTCTTTTGATACTCAAATTTGAACTTACCGTAGTCCATAATCTTCGCAACAGGTGGCGTAGCTTGTGGTTGGATGAGAACCAAGTCAACATTTGCATCATCTGCAATAGCTTGTGCTTCTGACAATGGTTTAATTCCCAATTGTTCACCATCAAGACCAACAAGACGAACTTCGCGAACGCGAATTTCATCGTTAATGAATAGATCTTTCTTAGCTATGATCTTCACCTCTTTATTTTTTTAGAGAAAAACAAAGCGGACTTGATATACAAGCCCGCACACATAATATCCCTAGAGGGATTTGACATGTTGGGCCAGACAACCTAAGTCGCAAGGCGAGAAGTTCTCACTTCTGCTTTTCTCATTGTTAATAGTATAACAAGTGAGTCATCCTTTGTCAATAATTTTTTTTGCTTTTTCTTGAATAAATTCCACAACACCATCAATAGACACACCTGTAGTATCAAAAGTGATGGCATCTTCCGCTGGTTTAAGAGGTGACACCTTACGATGACTATCTTTATAGTCACGTTCAGCAATTTCTTTTTTTAGTGTCTCAAGATCAGCAGGGATACCTTTTTCGATATTTTCCTTATAACGACGTTCTGCACGTTCATCAACTGAAGCAACCAAGAAAATCTTGAGTTCTGCATCAGGCAAAACTACGGTCCCGATATCACGACCATCCATGATAATAGCCCCATCTTGAGCGATACGTTGTTGTTGCGCAACGAGTTCTTGACGCACTTCAGGAATAGCTGCGACCCAAGAAACATTATTTGTAACTTGGTTATCACGAATTGGGTGTGTAATATCGACATCACCTACATAAACTTGCTGACTACCATCTGCTGCTTTTCCGAATGAAATCGGATATTGAGATAGTTGCTCCAAAATTTCTGGTACATTTTCCTCAGTTAAACTATTCTGCAAGGCCAAATAAGTTGCAGATCGGTACATGGCACCTGTGTCAAGATAAGTATAGCCAAGATTTTTTGCAATAATCTTGGCTACTGTACTTTTTCCACTTGACGCAGGACCATCAATAGCAATTCTAATATCTTTCATGATGTTCCTTTGCTTTAAAAATTATTGAACGTTAACGACGTCACCTGGGTTAGCATACCAGTAACCACTTGTCATGTGATCAGGGTTAAGACGTTCCAATTCATCTACAGAAATACCTGCACGTGCGGCGATTGAACCAGCACCTTCACCAGATTGAACAACAATTGATGAACCATCTGCTGCTGCCGTAGCGCTTGATGGTGTTGTCTCAGCTGACTCAGTTGCATCTTCTTTTACTACATGTTTAGAAGAGCTTGATGCTTTAGTTGAAGATGATTTCTCTTTTGAAGATTTTTCTGTATTAGATTTGTCACTTTCCTCATCTTTATTTGAGTCTTTCTTGCTAGATGAAGATTTAACAACTTTGCTAGTTGATGATGAGTAGAATCCAGATGATTCCTTAGATTCCGCAGTTTTGTTTCCACCGACATTTGAAGTATAGAAAACAAAGAACAAAATACATACAACAATAACAAAGAATAATCCAAGCAAGACTGTCAAGAATGATGAATTAATGAAGCCGCCACCTTTTTCGCGTTTTTCATCAGAAGGAGTTACATCCTCTTCTTCTTCATAATCCTCAAACTCATCTTCATCGTCTAGAAAATCAGCGTCAACTACTTCTTCCAACTCTTCGTCAGAAACCTTATCTTCCCATGGTTTTTTACTCATGATATTCTCCTTGTAAAAACAATAAATCTATTTTAAAATAATACTATGAAAGTATCATTAATTCCAGAAAAATGTATCGCTTGTGGTTTGTGCCAAACCTACTCTCCCGTCTTCGATTATGATGACGAAGGTATTGTTAGATTCAGAGATAGCGACCAACTCAATCAAATTATTGAAAACACCCCTGAGACTTTGACTGCTGTCAAGTCTTGTCCCACTAAAGCCCTTATTTGCGAAGTTTAAGCTTGAGGGCTTTTTTTGATTCCTCATAAAAGGCAAAGTAATCAAAGTTAGTCATATGATCCAATAGCTCTACCTCACCTTTGAAATCAGGGTGAAGCGCTAAAGCATCTAAGAAATATTTCTTTGGCCACTTTCTCATATAAAACTGACGTTTTTTACCATTTTTAAAAATAAGGCTCAAGCCAGTTTTAATAACTTCGACTTTTTCAATATCACTAATTTTCACTTTGCGTGGTTTAAAAATATTGAAAGAAACAATACGCAGAATCCCATGATCTTCAATAATAAAGTAACGATGGAAACCTAAACCAAACAAGGCAACGAAAATAGTGAAGAGCATCAAAATATGTGAGGGCACCGAGTACAACTCGAACAGAAGGGCCGCCGCAATAAAGATTGGCGTGATGGCTAAAGACCAGTAGATGATTAGCCAAGATAATTCGGGTTGCCAATGGTAACGATACTTGCCGAAAATTTTAATCATCTCAGCACCTCCATTACATCTAATTTTACCATAAAATCAGTATTTAGCAAGCTCTATTAAGGTTTACTGACAATTCCAAGAATAACATCTACGGCTTTTTCCATTGTCTGCAAGGAAACAAACTCATATCGACCATGCATATTTTCGCCCCCAGCAAAAAGGTTTGGAGTTGGAATACCCATAAATGAAATCTTTGAACCATCTGTTCCACCACGAATGGGTTCAATAACTGGCGTAATATCCAATTCCTCCATAACTCCTTTAGCCAACTCAACAGGCGTCATATCTTTTTCAATAACCTGACGCATATTATAGTATTGATCTTTGAGTACCAAATCAACTCGTGTCTGACCATAAGTTTTATTCATTTCATCGGCAATCTTTTGGAAGGCTGCTTTACGATTTTCAAAAGACTCTGTTTCAAAATCACGGATGATATAAGATGCTTTTGCTTCTTCGACAGTACCTGTCATGGTTTGAAGATGGTTGAAACCTTGATAGCCATCTGTCAATTCAGGGCGTTCTTCTGCTGGTAACTGATTATGAAAATCAATTGCCAACTGCAAGGCATTAACCATTTGGTCTTTTGCTGTTCCAGGGTGAACATTACGTCCATGGAAGGTAAGTTCTGCTCCCGCAGCAGAGAAGGTTTCATACTGTAATTCACCCAATGGGCCACCATCAACTGTGTAGGCAAAATCAACATCAAAATCATCGACATCAAATTTATCTGCGCCAATTCCAATTTCTTCATCAGGACCAAAGCCTACACGAATCTCACAATGTCTGATTTCAGGATGAGCCTTCAAATAAGCCAAGGCTGTCATGATTTCTGCAATGCCAGATTTATCATCAGCTCCAAGAAGAGTGGTGCCATCTGTCGTAATAAGTGTCTGACCGACATAATTCTTGAGATTTGGAAAATCAGCTGGGTCTAGGTTATAACCTGAACTTCCAAGGGGAATAATACCTCCATCATAAGAGTCAATGACTTGAGGTGACACACCTTCTGCATTAAAATCAGCAGTATCCATATGTGAGATGAAACCAATCTTACGTGTTAATTGGTCATCGTTAGCCGGAAGGGTTGCCACTAGGTAACCATTACTTTCCAAATAATGGATGTTACTTAAACCTAGTTCTTCTAATTCTGGTTTTAGAACCTTCAAGGCAAAATCTACCTGGCTTTGTGTTGTTGGTGTTCTTGTCGCATTTTCGTCACTACGTGTATTGATTTTAACGTAACGTAAAAAACGCTCTAAGAGTAAATCGTAGCCCATAAGCACTCCTTTAGTTGTATTTAGTATTTACCTCAATTATAGCACAAAAACCCATCATATTGATGGGTTAACCGTATAACTTAAACTTTAGCTGCTTTTTCGTAGTAAGACTTAATCCCTGCCACAATTGCGTTAGCTAAAGTCTCTTGATAAGCAGAGGTATTCAAACGGGCTGCTTCTTGAGGATTTGACAAGAAGCCAAGTTCAAGGAGAACTGCTGGCGCTGTCGTTT
>NZ_KV832049.1:0-342 GCF_001837325.1 Streptococcus sp. HMSC065H07 | reverse complement strand
AAATCTCCGACGGGAGAAAGTACTCACTACTTTTTTCGTTATGTTAAAGTAGAGGTGTCTTGTTAAGTCGATGAGTCCTTTGGCGCTAGACGTCGTAATTAAAACTGGCAAGACACCTGTTTTAGGAAGAATGTTATCAAAGTATGTGGGACGAAAAACGTCGAGTATTGAAAATGACATCACTAAAGCAAGGAATCATTCAAGACAAAGAGGTAATATCATGCGAGTAGTTTTTGGGATTGACGTGAGTAAAGCAAGTTCAGAAGTAGCCATCTTGATCAATGGAGAGAAAGTACATGGCTATACCATACCCAATGATGCCATCGGATTTAATCGACTACT
>NZ_KV832048.1:1211-1440 GCF_001837325.1 Streptococcus sp. HMSC065H07 | reverse complement strand
AATACTGGCTTACCAGTTTGTGTAGCACCTTGGATATCTGTAGTTTCAACTGGTGTTGCAGTTGGAGTTACTGGAGTCACAGTTGGTGTATAAGTTGCAGAGGCTTTGGTTCCGTTCTTATCTTCACGAACAACCGTCACTGCTGGTGCAGTTCCAACGAATGATTTTTCGGGTACGAATGTAACTGTTCCGTCTGCTGCTACTGTGTAAGTACCAACGCCGTCAACTG
>NZ_KV832048.1:0-1111 GCF_001837325.1 Streptococcus sp. HMSC065H07 | reverse complement strand
CAACGCCGTCAACTGTCTTAGTCGTTGAACCATCATCGAAGGTCGCTGGAACAGCTTCATTAATCGCTACTGTTTTCTCAACGCCATCTACTGTTACAGTTCCACCCTTGAATTCAGGTTTACCAGTTTGTGTTGCACCTTGAATATCAGTTGTTTCAGCTGGTGTAGCTGTTGGGGTTACTGGAACAATTTCTGGTGTGTAAGTTGTATCCACCTTGATACCGTTTGAGCTTTCAGCTTGAACCTTGGCTGGTGTGACTGCACCAGTGTATGATTTATCAGTCGGTGTGAAAGTGACTTGACCAGTAGCTGAATCGATAGAGTAAGTACCAATTTCAGTTGTACCATCAGCGGCATAAGCTGGTGTACTTGTCACTTCATTGCCATCATTATCCAAAAGCGTGTAGCTATTATCTTTGATCGTAATAGCTTTATCTTCACCATTCACTTGAACAGTTGTTCCTGCAAAGGTTGGTGTACCGGTTTGAGTCGCACCTTGGATATCTTTTGAAGTTGCAGGGTTTGCAGTTGGAACTGCTGGCACAACAGTTGGTGTGTAGGTCGCATCTGAAGTAATGGTTGCAGTCTTACCATTAGCATTTGTAATCGTAGCAGTTGCCTGAACAGTTACTCCTTTTGCAGTACCAACAAAGTCTTTTTCTGGCGTAAATGTTACTGCTCCAGTCGTTGGGTCGATAGTATAGCTACCTTCTCCTGCTACTGTTACAGTTGTTTCATCAGTCGGTTGACCAGTTGCTGGATCCACCAATTTCTTGCTTGTGATTTCAGCAGTCTTATCATTACTCAAATCAAAGGTTGGTGTTTGAGTTTGAGGAACGTTTTGAATATCCGCAGAAACCTTGTCTGTAGGAGTCACTGTAATTGGTGTTACTGATGGTGTGTAAGTCGCTGAAGCTTTTGTTCCGTTCTTGTCTTCACGAACGACTGTAACCGCTGGTGCTGTTCCTGTAAAACTTGGTTCTGGAACAAATGTAACAGTACCGTCTGCTGCTACTGTGTAGGTACCAACGCCATCAACTGACTTGGTAGTTGAGCCATCATCAAATGTTGCTGGAACATCATCGTTCATTGGCACACGGCTATCGCCTTC
>NZ_KV832047.1:0-1315 GCF_001837325.1 Streptococcus sp. HMSC065H07 | reverse complement strand
ACTTATCCAGATGGCTCTAAGGATGAAGTCCCAGTTAAAGTGACAGTAGTAGACCCACGTACAGATGCCGATAAGAATACCCCAGTAGCGAAAGATCAAACTGTTAAAGTTGGTGACACACCAGATGCCAAGAACTCAATCGGTAATGTCTCAGATCTTCCAAGTGGTACTACATTTGAATATAAGACACCGGTAGATACAACAACAGAAGGTGAGAAAGACGCTACTGTAGTGGTTACTTACCCAGACGGTTCTAAGGATGAAGTACCAGTTAAGGTTACTGTAGCCGCAAATCCAACTCAAGCTGATGTAAATACTCCTGTAGCTAAGGATCAAACCGTTAACGTAGGTGAAACACCAGACGCTAAAGGTTCAATCGGCAATGTCTCAGACCTACCAAGTGGCACAACATTTGAGTACAAGACACCAGTAGATACAACAACAGCTGGTGAAAAAGACGCTACTGTTGTTGTCACTTACCCAGACGGCTCTAAGGATGAAGTCCCAGTTAAGGTAACAGTCGTAGATCCACGTACGGATGCGGATAAGAACACACCAACACCTAAGGACCAAACTGTTAATGTAGGTGAAACACCAAAAGCACAAGATTCAATTGGCAATGTAGGTGACCTTCCAAGTGGTACGAAGTTTGAATTCAAGACTCCAGTGGATACAACAACTCCGGGCGATAAAGGAACAACAGTAGTTGTGACTTATCCAGATGGTTCAATTGATGAAGTGCCAGTCACTATCAAAGTTGTAGATCCACGTACGGATGCGGATAAGAACACACCAACACCTAAGGACCAAACTGTTAATGTAGGTGAAACACCAAAAGCACAAGATTCAATTGGCAACGTTGGTGATCTTCCAGAAGGAACTAAGTTCGAATTCAAGACTCCAGTGGATACAACAACTCCGGGCGATAAAGGAACAACAGTAGTTGTGACTTATCCAGATGGTTCAATTGATGAAGTGCCAGTCACTATCAAAGTTGTAGATCCACGTACGGATGCGGATAAGAACACACCAACACCTAAGGACCAAACGGTTAATGTTGGTGAAACACCAAAAGCACAAGATTCAATCGGCAATGTAGGTGATCTTCCAGAAGGAACTAAATTTGAATTTAAGACTCCAGTGGATACAACAACTCCGGGAGATAAAGGAACAACTGTCGTTGTGACTTATCCAGATGGATCTAAGGACGAAGTTCCTGTATCAGTTAAAGTGGTAGACCCTCGTACAGATGCAGATAAGAACACACCAACGCCTAAGGATCAAACTGTTAATGTAGGTGAAACACCAAAAGCAC
>NZ_KV832046.1:331-554 GCF_001837325.1 Streptococcus sp. HMSC065H07 | reverse complement strand
TTTGATGTAGACTGACGGATGATAGCTCTTAATGCGGCGTCATCCAACTCCAGTACAAAACTATTACATGGAAAAGTCATGACCAAGTTCCAATATTGTTCCCCAGTTGGTGACGACAAGATGTTTTCCAATTCAGGAAAAGTGACCTGTAAAACCTTGTGTAGACGGTTTTTAGCGCAGACAATATCTTCAGTAAGATTCTGATAGAAACGGCTAAGGTCTC
>NZ_KV832046.1:0-231 GCF_001837325.1 Streptococcus sp. HMSC065H07 | reverse complement strand
GAGACGTAGCTAGTTTTTCAGCGTCAATCTTATCAGTTTTACGTACTCGTAAGCTATCTAGTTGTTTTTTGGATTCTAAGGGATTGAGGCGTGTATAAGCGTAACTATTATCCTCAAAGAAGGCCTGAAGACGACGAGAATAGACACCAGTCGCCTCGAAGACAATCTCTGGCTGGTGAACAGTCTTCAAGTCCCCAAGTAGTCGATTAAATCCGATGGCATCATTGGGTA
>NZ_KV832045.1:0-5395 GCF_001837325.1 Streptococcus sp. HMSC065H07 | reverse complement strand
AAGTAGAAACTGAGTTTGATTCGGATTGTGATGTTGATGTTGACGCACTTACTGAGGCTGAAACTGAATTTGATTCTGATTGTGACGCTGACGTTGATTCACTTTCTGAAGTAGAAACTGAGTTTGATTCGGATTGTGATGTCGATGTTGATTCACTTTCTGAAGTAGAAACTGAGTTTGATTCGGATTGTGACGCTGACGTTGATTCACTTTCTGAAGTAGAAACTGAGTTTGATTCGGATTGTGATGTCGATGTTAATTCACTTTCTGAAGTAGAAACTGAGTTTGATTCGGATTGTGACGCTGACGTTGATTCACTCACTAAAGTAGAAACTGAGTTTGATTCGGATTGTGAAGCTGATGTTGATTCACTCTCTGAGGCTGACTCTGAGTTTGAGACTGACTGCGATTCAGATACTGACTCACTCTCTGAAGCTGACTCGTAATTTGAGATTGATTGAGAGATCGATGTTGAGGCACTTTCAGATGCTGAAGTTGAGTTCGATTCAGACTGTGATGTTGATGTTGACGCACTTTCTGAAGCTGAGGTTGAGTTCGACTCAGACTGAGATGTTGAAGTTGATGCACTTTCTGAAGCTGAGACTGAATTTGACTCTAACTGTGATGCGCTCACTGATGCACTTGTTGAGGCACTTTCAAGAAGACTTTCTGAAATACTATCTGAAAGAGATGCTGATGCTTCCTCTGATTGAGAAAGAGAAGATGAGACAACCTCTGACTCAGATGCTGAAACTGATGCAGATTCTACCTTACTTGTTGATACAGATTGAGACTCTACTGTTGAAGTACTTTCTACGATGCTTTGAGATGTACTTAAAGATGCACTCGTTGTATCAGCTTCAGATTCAGACTCGATAACCTGACTACCATTAAAGAAGTTAACGGCAATCGTATCTGTCTTACCTGCATAAGGTGAGAATGTGAAGGATGTATCATCACCAGTGATTTTAGCAGTCCAAGTTGTTGTCAGACCATAGCTTTGTTTAGCCTGGTAACCATTCATTTGGAAACCATTTGACCAAGTGAGACCATTTCCTTGAGTTGTTACTGGTGTTGTATTAGCCTTAGGATTTGCAATTTGGTTACCATTTTTATCTGTAATATAAGACGTTACAGTTGTTGGAGGAGTAAGTCCCTTACCTAAAGTAAACATCGTTTGTGTTGATGTTCCTGTATTATAGATAGAATATCCAGGACTCATCTTCGAAATATTCCCAAGGGTTGATGTTGCAGGATTAACATAGGAAACAGTGTAGACAAAATTCAGATTTGTTCCGTCATTTGTCACTTTCAATGTATAGTAAATTGGAACATTATAGTTTGAGTCTGTTCCAGTTCCTGTATACACCTTAGTTTCACCAGTCGCTAGGTTAAGGTTTGAAGTGATAGCTGGTGTGCCATTCACTGTAGAGTTCCCATTGAAACCAGCATTTGTCAGCTTGGTCATCATGTTATCGACGGCATTACCAAGACGCTCACGCTGTTCTGCGTAAGCTGCGTTTGTTGCTGATGCCGCGATCAATGTCGTTGACTTAGTGACTTCTTCTTGAACGGTTGTAATAGCCGTTTGAATTTCAGCTTTAGCAGCTGTGTCTGTCAATTTTGCTTGGTAGTTTTTAGCAATATTAACAAGTAATTCTGCTTCTGAAACGTTTTGGTCCAAGACAGATTTTTCATCATCTTGGCTTGCAGTTTCTGAAGCAACTGAGCTTGCTGAAGTTGCTGAACCAGAAGCTGATTCTGAGTTTGAGCCACTTGTACTTTCAGTTTGTGATTGGCTATTAGAAGTTGAATTCTCTTTGCTGAGTGATGCAGATTCAGAGATAGCTTGTGACAATTCAGCAGAAATTGATTGAGACACAGATTGTGATACTGAAACTGATGCTTCTGTGCTTGCTTGAGCATCAACTGAAGAGCTTGTAGACTCTTGGCTTGTTGATGGTACTACTGAAGTTTCAGAAGCTGGTGCTGCACTCAATACCACTGACTCAGAGTTTACTGCCACATCTTGATTAGCAGTTACTTGACTTTCCAAAGCCGGAGTCGTCGTTTCTTCCGCTTGAGCAGTGTAAGTCGCTACTGCTCCTCCAGCCACTGCACCTGCCGCCGCAATCCCTTTAAGTAGAGCTTGTCCTGAGAGAACTGGTGTTTTCTCTTCAACACTTTGTGCTGAAACTGATGGTGCGTCTGCCCCACCTTTAACAACCTTGAAAAGTCCAAAGTTAGATGTCGCAGCACGAAGCCATTGCTTACCTGATTTAATCAATTTAAAACGAGTCACGCGATCAGTTTCGCGATATACCCCTTCGTTCCTTCTAAAAAACATATCTACTCCATTCTTGTTTTATGAATTAAAACTCACCGATAAATTTTATCATAAAATTCCTGTAAGCTCTAATATAAACTCTTATTTCCCTCAAAAAAGATTGCAAACGCTTTATGCTGTATAAATACTGAAAATACTTGTTTCATAGTATTTTCACCCACCTTACATTTTGCAAAACAAAACTTAAACTTGTCTTAAAATTCAAAGTCTACTTCTTCCACATCTAAGATTTTAGCTTACTAAACTAAGCCTTTACCCTCTAATACTAAGCCTAAATGAGACTTAGACTAACATTTAAGACACCCTCTCTCATTTTCAAACACGACAAAAAGCCACATCCCATATCGGAATGTGGCTTTTTTAGAACGAAGCTAATCGGCTTATTCTTACTTAAGAGTAGTTAGTTTTTATTAGGACTAGTCACTCATAAGTTTTAGGGGTAAGTCGAAGGAATATTATTCCTCAGTTTTTTTGCGTTTTGCCACAAGAGCCAATCCAGATGCAGTTGCAAGCAATCCAAGAGCTGCTGTAGCTGCTACGTTAGACTCTTCACCAGTGTTTGGCAATTGTGCCATTTCTTGTGCAGGTTTAACTGGAGTAGCTTTAGCTGGAGCTTTAGGAGCTGGATCAACTGGTTTACCTGGTGTTGGTTGTTCAGGTTTACCTGGAGTTGGTGTTACTGGTTTTTCTGGAGTTGTATCGACAAGTTTGTAAACGTAAGTTACGTTCTTATCACCTTCGATAACTTTACCAGTTACTGGGTCAGTTGTTGTCAAGTGACCATCACCATCTACAGAACCTACTGGGTAGTTACCTTGTGGTACCAATTCGTAAACTTTACCATCAGCAGTAACAATTGTCTTAGGACGGTTATCAATTACTGTATCGTAATCTTTACCTACTGGTTGACCAAATTCATCTGTTACAGATTGTTTGATAGTGTTACCATTTTCATCTACATAGTGAACGTAAACATTACCCTTAGGTTGTGCTGGTTGTTCTTTGAGTTTGTAGATGTAAGTAACATCTTTACGTCCTTCGATAACTTTACCTGTTGTAGCATCTGATGACTCAAGGTGACCTTGTCCATCAACTTTACCTACAGTGTAGTTACCTGCTGGTACCAATTCGTAAACTTTACCATCAGTTGTTGTGATAGTCTTAGGACGATTGTCTACTACTGTATCGTAGTCTTTATCGACTGGTTGATCTTTTTCATCAACAACTGAGGTCTTGATTGTGTTACCTTCAGTATCTTTATAGTGAACGTAAACGTCACCCTTCACTTCTTTGTAGACGTAAGTGATGATTGAACGTGGTTTTTCAACTTTACCTTTAGTTGGGTCAGATGATTCAAGGTGTCCATCGCCATCAACTTTACCTACTGGATAGTCACCTTTCGGTACGATCTTGTATGTCTTACCGTCTGGAGTCTTGATTGTCTTAGGTTTTTCACCTTCCTCAGTTGTGTTATATGGAGTATCATATGGTGAGTTTGGTGTGTCTTGACGAGGTTTCTTGATTTCTTTACCTTTTTCGTCTACGTAAGTGATGATTACGTCACCTTCTTTAGGTTTCGTTGGATCTTCTTTAAGTTTGTAGACGTAAGTTACGTTCTTGTCACCTTCGATAACTTTACCTGTTGTAGCGTCATCACCTGTCCAGTGACCTTGTTCGTCGACTTGACCTACTTTGTAGTTACCTGCTGGTACCAATTCGTATGTCTTACCTTCGAATTCGATTTCTTTTGGACGGTTATCTACAACTGTATCGTAGTCTTTACCTACTGGTTGATCTTTTTCATCTGTGACAGATTCTTTGATAGTGTTACCATTTTCATCTACATAGTGAACGTAAACATTACCCTTAGGTTGTGCTGGTTGTTCTTTAAGTTGGTAAACGTAAGTAACGTTCTTATCACCTTCGATAACTTTACCTGTCGTAGCGTCATCACCTGTCCAGTGACCTTGTTCGTCGACTTGACCTACTTTGTAGTTACCTGCTGGTACCAATTCGTATGTCTTACCTTCGAATTCGATTTCTTTTGGACGGTTATCTACAACTGTATCGTAGTCTTTACCTACTGGTTGATCTTTTTCATCTGTTACAGATGCTTTGATTGTCTTACCTTCAGTGTCTACGTAGTGAACATATACATTACCCTTAGGTTGTGCTGGTTGTTCTTTGAGTTTGTAGATGTAAGTAACATCTTTACGTCCTTCGATAACTTTACCTGTTGTAGCGTCTGATGACTCAAGGTGACCTTGTTCGTCAACTTTACCTACATTGTAGTTACCTGCTGGTACCAATTCATATGTCTTACCATTGTATTGGATTTCTTTTGGACGGTTGTCAATTACTGTATCGTAATCTTTATCAACTGGTTGATCTTTTTCATCAGTGACATCATCTTTAATTGTGTTACCGTCAGTGTCTTTATAGTGAACGTAAACGTCACCCTTCACTTCTTTATAAACGTAAGTGATTGTTGATTTAGGTTTATCAACTTTACCTTTAATTGGATCAGATGATTCAAGGTGTCCGTCACCGTCAACTTTACCTACTGGGTAATCACCTTTTGGTACGATCTTGTATGTCTTACCATCTGGAGTCTTGATTGTGTTAGGTTTTTCACCTTCCTCAGTTGTGTTATATGGAGTGTCATATGGTGAGTTTGGTGTATCTTGACGTGGTTTTTGGATTTCTTTACCATCATTCTCACGGATGTAAGTGATGATTACTTCACCAACTTTAGGAGTTTCACTTTCTGACATTGATTGAGAAATTGAAACTGAAGTTGATTCAGAGCTTGAAAGTGATTCTGAAACTGAAGTTGAAGTTGATGTAGATTCTGAAAGGCTAGCAGATGCTGAGTATGATTCAGATGCTGATACTGATGCTGATACAGAAGTTGATTCTGAAGAGCTTGCTGATTCAGACGCAGATACTGAAGCTGAGGCACTTGCTGATTCTGATGCAGATGCCGATGTACTCAACGATGCTGATTGGCTTGTTGATACTGAAGCTGATTCAGATGCTGATGTACTC
>NZ_KV832044.1:43616-84125 GCF_001837325.1 Streptococcus sp. HMSC065H07 | reverse complement strand
ATGTCGTAGGTTCGAGTCCTACTGGCGGAGTATAGTTTCTAAGCTAGACATGCTCTAGCTTTTTTTGTTAAGTTATTTACTTGTTAAAACTCTAGATTTCAGATATGATATGATTATATTTTAATTGAGAGGTATTATTATGTCGAATTTTGCATCAGAGTTTACACCTATTTCTATTACTACTGCTAAAGATAAAATTTCTTCTATAGATAAGTTTATTTTATTTATTGGACGTCCTTCTTGTCCATATTGTCAACTTTTTGAACCTAAATTATCAAATGTTGCACGTAATTCAAATCTTACTATTTTCTATATTAATAGCGAAAATAGTGAAGAACTAGAAGATATTCAAGCTTTACGTAAAAGATATGGTATTGCTACAGTTCCTGCTCTATTTGTTTCAGAAAATGGATCTGCTAAGGTTGTATGTGACTCTTCTCTTTCTGAGGATGATATTTTAGATTTTATTTCTTAGTCTTTTTGGAGGTTCTTATGTTTATTTGTAAACACGAGGTCCAGTATTATGAAACAGATCGAATGGGTATTACTCATCATTCTAATTATGTTCGATGGATGGAAGAGGCGAGAACTTTTTTTCTAAGAGAGATAGGTTGGCCTTATGAAAAAATTGAAGAGGAGGGAATTATCTCTCCTGTTACTTCAATTTCCTGTGACTATAAAGCTACTTCTACTTTTGCAGATGTAATTTTTATCGAGATTAATGTTAAAAGAGTTAAATCTGCTAAACTTACTTTTGTATACAATATGGTAAATCAAAACGGAATCCTTGTTTGTACGGCTGTTTCTGAACATAGTTTCTTGTCTAAGGACGGTGGTTTTGTCAATCTTAAAAGAGATCATTTGTCATTTTTTAATCTTTTAAAAGAGCATTCAGTTATGCAATAAAAAAGAAGAAAATCAAATTGATTTTCTTCTTTTATTCGGCAAGGAGTTTTTGATAAATAGCAAAATTTTCATCATCAAATACGTTAAATATTACTTTTTTTATTATACTTGACTCGTCAATGAAGGTTTTGACTGTTTGAATGGCGATTTTGGCCGCTTCTTGTTTTGGAAAATTGAAATCTCCAGTTGATAGACATGGTATAGCAATTGATTCAATGTTATTTTTCTCAGCTAGCGCTAATACTGAAAGATAACTTTTTGCTAAAAGATCTTCATCAATTTGTGTCGGTTGGTCTACTATTTTTGGACCTACTGTATGAATGACAAAGGCAGAAGGAAGATTGTAAGCTGGGGTGATTTTAGCCATGCCAACGGGTTCTTCATATCCTTGTTCTAAGATGAGTTCGAAACAAGCTTGGCGTAACTGAACACCTGCGTATGTATGAATAGCGTTATCTACACAATCATGAAGTGGTTTCATACATCCAAGTAAGGTTTTATTAGCTGCATTTACGATTGCATCTACTTCGAGTCTTGTAATATCACCTTTCCAGAGGTAGATTCGATCATCTTGTGGAATGGGCTGGAGCGAACTGAGTTGTACAAATCCTCTTTCCCCTTTTCTAACTTGTAGGTAAAGGTCTTGGATTGTTAAGAATTGTGTTGATGCTGCCATTGGTTTACGTGTATTAAAGAGTGCTCTGAGAAGTTTTTGTTTTTCCTCGAGTTCTTCTGGGATAATCAAATCATGTAATTCTAGATTTTCTTTTTTGAGTTCACCTATGAGATAGGTAATCATTGCATCTTTATCCATATTTACTCATTTCTATTTTTATAGTTTTTTATTATTATACTCCCAAGACTGGCTGTGGGCAAGTGATGTCTATGATAGGTAATGACTAATATTTGATAAGAATTTTTTATGTATGTGTCAAATTCTTGCAATAGCCTTTAGAATCATATAGAATAGGTCTACAAAAGTTTTATAATGTCTAGGAGGATGATTAAATGACACAAGTAGTAACAGATGCTACATTTGAACAAGAAACAGCTGAAGGCCTCGTTTTGATTGATTTTTGGGCAACTTGGTGTGGGCCTTGCTTGATGCAAGCACCAATTCTTGAGCAACTTTCTGAAGAGATTTCAGAAGATGAACTTAAGATTGTTAAAATTGATGTTGATGAGAACCCAGAAACAGCTCAGAAGTTTGGAATTATGTCTATTCCAACTTTACTCTTCAAAAAAGATGGTGAGGTTGTTAAGCAAGTAGCAGGTGTACATACAAAAGAACAAATTAAAGCTATCGTTGCCGAGCTTAGCTAACTAATCGTCACAGTCCCGTTTAGGGATTTTTATTTTTAGTTTATTCAAACGACGAGGAGAATCATATGTCTTATTCATTTCAAAATCCTAGTGATGAGGTTATAGAATCTTATTTAAAATCTGCAAAGACGATTGCAATTGTTGGTTTATCTCATCGCAAGGAGGCAGCATCTTATCAGGTTGCTCATTTTCTACAAGCTGCTGGTTATCGTATTATACCAGTAAATCCCAAACTAGAAGGTCAGGAGCTTCTAGGAGAGCATGTTTATGCTCATCTTAAAGATATCCCATTTTCGATTGATATTGTTGATGTATTTAGACGAAGTGAGCTTTTACCAGATGTTGCCTATGATTTTCTTGAAACGGATGCAACAGTTTTTTGGAGTCAAATTGGTCTTGAGAATGAGGAGGCTGAGACTATTCTTCGTCAAGCGAATAGACAGGATATTGTAATGAATCGTTGTACAAAGAGAGAATATATGCGACTCTTTGTTTAATAAAATGAAAAGGTGAGTGAGCTATGCTCGCTCGTTTTTGTTATAATAGAGCTATGATTGAAATTTTTGATACGCATACCCATCTTAATGTGGATAATTTTGCAGGAAAAGAACAAGAAGAAATAGATTTTGCAGCTGAACTAGGTGTTGTTAAAATGAATATTGTTGGTTTTGATAAACCAACAATAAATAAATCTTTAGCACTATCAGAGAGATATGATCAATTATATAGTACGATTGGATGGCATCCTACGGAAGCGGGGTCCTATTCTCAGGAAATTGAGGATATGATTGTATCACAATTGGATAATCCGAAAGTAGTGGCACTTGGGGAAATCGGTTTGGATTATTATTGGATGGAAGATCCTAAAGAAACTCAGATTGATGTCTTTAAGCGTCAAATATTTTTGTCAAAGGAACACAATTTACCTTTTGTTGTCCATACACGTGATGCACTTGAGGATACTTACGCTGTTATTAAAGAAGTTGGTATTGGTCCTCGTGGGGGGATTATGCACTCATACTCAGGATCCCTAGAAATGGCTCAAAAATTTGTTGATCTTGGAATGATGATTTCATTTTCAGGTGTTGTAACTTTTAAGAAGGCTTTGGATGTCCAAGAAGCTGCTCAGAAGTTACCTTTAGATAAGATTCTGGTTGAAACGGATGCACCGTATTTGGCACCTGTTCCCAAACGTGGTCGTGAGAATCGTACAGGCTATACACGTTACGTAGTAGACAAGATTGCTGAGCTTCGTGGTTTAACGAGTGAAGAAGTGGCTAGGGCTACTTATGACAATGCGATGAGGATTTTTGGTCTGGATGAATAAAATAAAGATTCAAGAAGTCATCGTTGTAGAAGGTAAGGATGATACGGCAAATTTGAGACGTTTTTATGAGGTGGATACCTATGAGACTAGAGGATCCGCTATTAATGAGGATGACTTAGAGCGTATCGATAAGCTTAATGACTTACGCGGAGTGATTGTTTTTACTGATCCAGACTATAATGGTGAGCGTATCCGTAAAATCATTATGGAAGCTGTTCCGACAGCAAAGCATGCTTTTTTAAACCGTGGGGAAGCAACACCAAAATCTAAGACTAAAGGTCGTTCATTGGGTGTTGAGCATGCGAGTTTTGAGGATCTTCAAAAGGCCTTATCTGGAGTTTTAGGTAGTTACGATGATGATAATCAGTTTGATATTAGTAAATCAAATCTTATGAAGTTAGGGCTACTAATGGGAGCAGATAGTCGAAAGCGTCGAGAATATTTGGGCGAGGCGCTTCGTATTGGTTATTGCAATGGAAAGCAGCTTTTAAAGCGTTTGGAATTGTTTGGAATCACATTAGAGGAGCTAGAAGAGGCTATGTCAAATTACTAGATTACCAGTGATCTTAACATCAAATCGCTACTAAGTAGCTTATTATTGAGGTTGGGATAATTAAGGGTTTGGACCTGTTTTGTGTTCAAGTATAAAAATCGTGAAAATAATAAGAAAAGAGAATAAATGAGAATTGCAGATTATAGCGTGACCAAGGCTGTCCTTGAACGCCATGGCTTTACCTTTAAGAAGTCTTTTGGACAGAACTTCTTAACAGATACAAATATTTTACAAAAAATTGTTGATACGGCAGAGATTGATAAAAGTGTCAATGTAATCGAAATTGGACCTGGTATCGGAGCATTAACAGAATTCTTAGCTGAAAATGCTGCGGAAGTTATGGCTTTTGAAATTGATGATCGGTTGGTTCCGATTTTAGAGGATACATTACGTGATCATGAAAATGTTAACGTGATTAATGAAGATGTTCTCAAGGCGGATTTACAGACACGTGTCAAAGAGTTTAAAAATCCAGAACTACCAATCAAGGTTGTAGCTAACTTGCCATACTATATTACGACGCCAATTCTGATGCATTTGATTGAGAGTAAGATTCCTTTTGCAGAATTTGTTGTTATGATGCAAAAAGAGGTTGCTGACCGCATTTCTGCAGAGCCTAATAGCAAGGCTTATGGTTCTCTATCAATTGCTGTGCAGTATTATATGACCGCTAAAGTGGCATTTGTTGTCCCTCGTACAGTCTTTGTACCAGCCCCGAATGTTGACTCAGCAATTTTGAAGATGACGCGCCGTGAACAACCGTTGGTTGAAGTTAAAGATGAGGATTTCCTTTTCCGAGTGGCTAAGGCTAGCTTTGTCCATCGTCGTAAGACATTGTGGAATAATTTAACAAATCATTTTGGTAAATCTGAAGAAGTGAAAACCAAACTTGAGCAGGCTTTGGAAATTGCTGATATAAAACCTTCTATTCGTGGAGAGGCTCTATCTATTTCTGATTTTGCACACTTATCAGATGCTTTGAGTGAAGCAGGTCTATAATTCAAAAATCCCACTGAATTTCAGTGGGATTTTTAGCTATGCGGAGAAAGGGATTTGAACCCTCACGCTTGAAAAAGCACATGCGCCTGAAGCATGCGTGTCTGCCATTCCACCACCTCCGCAGTGATAGGATTATTATACTGCAAATTACTAAAAATGCAAGGAGCTTAAGGAAATGGAAATGTGGTTTGTTTTGGATCAGAAAAGCGTGTTGTTTTGTGGTATAATAGGGCTATTAAACGATTGAGGAGTTCACTTGCAAGGAAGAATTATCAAAGCACTGGCAGGTTTCTATTATGTAGAGCATGATGGTGTTGTATACCAGACGCGTGCGCGAGGAAATTTTAGAAAAAAAGGACAAACACCTTACGTTGGGGATTTTGTCGAATTTTCAGCAGAGGAAAATTCAGAAGGCTATATCCTTAAAATTGGTCAACGAATCAATAGCTTAGTGCGCCCACCCATTGTCAATATAGATCAGGCTGTGGTCATTATGTCTGCTAAGGAACCGGACTTCAATAGTAATCTTCTGGACCGTTTTTTGGTTTTACTAGAGCATAAAAATATAAAACCTGTAATTTATATTTCTAAGATGGATTTGGTTGAAGATGATTCAGAAATGAAAGCCATTCAAAAACAGTATCAAAAAATTGGTTTTGATTTTATCTTCAGTTTGGAAGAACTATTGCCGCTCTTGACTGATAAAATAACAGTCTTTATGGGACAGACAGGTGTTGGAAAATCAACCTTGTTGAACCGTATTGCCCCACAGTTACATTTAGAAACAGGTGAGATTTCAGACAGTTTAGGTCGTGGGCGTCATACTACAAGGGCTGTAAGTCTTTATGATGTTCATGGAGGGAAGATTGCTGATACACCAGGATTCTCTTCGCTAGATTATGAAGTGGATAATGCCGAGGACTTGAGTGAAGCTTTTCCAGAAATCCGTCAAGCTAGTCATGGCTGTAAATTCCGTTCTTGTACTCATACCCATGAGCCTTCTTGTGCTGTTAAGGATGAGGTTGAAGATGGTCAAATTTGGCAAGTCCGTTATGATAATTACCTTCAATTTTTAAGTGAAATTGAAAACCGTCGTGAAACATATAAGAAAACTGTAAAAAGAAAGTAGGTCTCTCATGTCTTATAAAATTGCTCCGTCTATCCTAGCTGCTGACTATGCTAATTTTGCTTCAGAACTAGCTCGTATTGATGCATCAGGTGCGGAATATGTTCACATTGATATTATGGATGGTCAATTTGTCCCTAATATCAGTTGGGGAGCAGATGTGGTCGCTAGCATGCGTAAACATAGCAAGTTGGTTTTTGATTGCCACCTTATGGTTGTTGATCCTGAACGTTATGTGGATGCCTATGCACAAGCAGGTGCAGATATCATGACTATTCATGTTGAAGCCACTAAACATATCCATGGTGCCCTCCAGAAAATCAAAGCTGCTGGTATGAAAGCAGGTGTTGTGATTAATCCTGGAACCCCAGTCGAGGCACTTATTCCTGTACTTGATTTAGTGGATCAAGTACTTATTATGACTGTAAATCCAGGTTTTGGTGGTCAGGCGTTCATTCCAGAAATGATGTCTAAAGTAGAGCGTGTTGTGGAGCTTCGCGAAAAAGGTGGCTATTCATTCGATATTGAAGTTGATGGTGGTGTAGATAACAACACCATTGCAGCATGTGCCAAAGCGGGGGCTAATGTTTTTGTAGCAGGCTCTTACCTCTTCAAAAATCCTGATTTGACAGCCCAAGTTCAAACGCTTCGTGATGCTATTGATGCCTAAAATAGCTTTATTTGTCGGTGGTGAGCTAGAGTGGTTCACTACCGATTTTGATTATTTTGTTGGGGTGGATCGTGCTTGCTTACGTTTGTTGGAGTTAGGTTTGCCGCTTAATCTGGCTGTCGGAGACTTTGATTCAGTATCTCGGTCAGAGTTAGAGATGATTCAATCAGCTGCTAAAGAGTGTAGGATTGCTCCAGCTGAAAAGGATGACACGGATACAGAGTTAGCCCTAAAAATTGTATTTCAATTATATCCTGAGGCGGAAGTAACTATTTTCGGTGCTTTTGGTGGCAGAATTGATCATATGTTATCAAATCTATTTTTGGTCAGTGATCCTGAATTAGCTCCTTTTATGAGGCATATCTGTTTGCAGGATAAGCAAAATAAGATTACTTATTATCCAAAAGGAAGTCATAACTTGTTACCAGAACCTGAAATGACATATGTTTCTTTTTTACATGAAGGTGATGGAGAACTGACGATTTTGGGAGCAAAATACGAATTAACTAGTATGAATTATTTTCAAAAGAAAATCTACTCTAGTAATGAATTTGTTGATGGTCCAATTCAAGTGATTGTGCCAAATGGATATGTGATTGTCATCCAGACTAAAGATAGGAGTTAGTATGATCTATCTACTTACACTTTTAACTTTATTAAGTTTTGGGATTCTTATTGTTCTTTTCTTGAGAAATATGGAGTTAAAAGAACATATTAATAAGAGTTTGGAAGAAAATGCAGATAATCTTTCAGATCAAATTTCGTTTCAATTGGAAAGTTTTGCTAAGACAAACCAACTGGAAACGACAAAGCAATTGAACCAATTGCAGCTGGAACTATATCAACAGTTGACAGATATCCGAGAAGTTTTACATCAAAATTTGTCTGATAATCGAGACCGTTCTGACCAACGTCTTGAGCAAATAAACCAAAGCTTAACCAAAGCTGTTAAAGATATGCAGGATTCCAATGAGAAACGTTTGGAACAAATGCGTCAGACAGTTGAAGAGAAACTTGAGCAAACCCTACAAACACGTTTACAAGCCTCTTTTGAGACAGTTTCAAGACAGTTAGAGTCAGTCAACCAGGGCTTGGGGGAAATGAAAAATGTAGCCAAGGATGTTGGAAGTCTTAACAAGGTCCTTTCAAATACAAAAACACGAGGCATTCTGGGAGAGCTTCAATTAGGACAAATTATTGAAGACATATTGACTGTTAATCAGTACGAACGAGAATTTCCTACGGTATCAGGTTCAAGTGAACGAGTTGAATATGCAATCAAAATGCCAGGAAACCATAAAGACGAATATATCTACCTTCCCATTGATTCTAAGTTTCCTTTGGAAGATTACTATCGTCTGGAAGATGCTTATGAGTCTGGTAATAAAGAGGAAATTGAGAATCACCGTAAGTCTCTTTTGACTAGTATTAAGCGATTTGCCAAGGATATTAACAAGAAGTATCTTAACCCACCTGAAACCACAAATTTTGGTATATTATTTTTGCCGACGGAAGGACTTTATGCTGAGGTAGTACGCCAACCAGCCTTCTTTGACGCCCTTCGTCGCGAGGAGAATATTGTTATCGCAGGGCCGTCAACTTTATCAGCACTCTTGAATTCATTGTCCGTAGGATTTAGAACTTTGAATATTCAAAAGAATGCAGATGATATTAGTAAGGTTTTAGGCAATGTCAAACTAGAATTTAGCAAGTTTGGAGCTATGTTAGCTAAAGCTCAGAGACAATTGAATACAGCAAGTAAAACAGTCGATAGTCTTCTCAACACAAGGAGTAGGGCAATTGTTAGAGCTCTTGATACAATTGAAACCTATCAAGACAGTGCGACACAAAGTTTGTTAGATTTACCACGATTAGAAAACGAGGATAAGCATGAAGATTAATCAAATGAAAAAAGACGAGTATTTTGAAGGTTTTTATCTGATTAAGCGTGCAGAGGTACGTAAGACAAGAGCAGGAAAGGATTATATTGCCTTTACTTTTCAGGATGATACTGGAGAGATTTCAGGAAACCTGTGGGATGCTCAGCCTTATAATGTCGAAGAATTTACCGCAGGTAAAGTAGTGCATATGGAGGGGCGTCGAGAAGTTTATAATAATACTCCTCAGGTAAACCAAATAACCTTACGCTTGCCTACATTTGGTGAGCCAAATGATCCAGCTGATTTCAAAGAGAAACCACCGGTAAATCCTTCTGAAGTACGCGAATACCTAGAGCAAATGATTTTCAAGATTGAGGAAGCAACTTGGCAGCGTGTTGTTCGTGCTCTTTATCGAAAGTATAATAAAGAGTTTTTCACTTTTCCGGCTGCTAAAACAAATCACCATGCTTTTGAAAGTGGACTAGCCTATCATACAGCTACTATGGTTCGCCTAGCGGACAGCATTGGAGATATTTATCCAGAGCTCAATAAGAGTCTACTTTTTGCAGGGATTATGCTTCATGATTTAGCTAAGGTTATTGAACTTACTGGTCCTGAAAACACTGAGTATACGGTTCGTGGGAACTTAATTGGTCATATTGCCTTGATTGATGAAGAAATTACCAAGGTCCTTGTGGAACTTAATATTGACGATACGCGTGAGGATGTCGTTGTTTTGCGTCATGTTATTCTCAGCCACCACGGACAACTGGAGTATGGTAGCCCAGTTCGCCCGCGTATTATGGAAGCAGAAATTATTCATATGATTGATAATCTTGATGCCAGTATGATGATGATGATGACAGCCCTTAACCTAGTAGGACCAGGAGAAATGACAAATCGTCTCTTTGCTATGGATAATCGTTCCTTCTACAAGCCAAAATTTGATTAAAATCGAAATTAAGCGAGCATTTTATATGAAAATGTTCGTTTTTTGCTGTATTATGGTATAATAGTTAAAAAGTACAGAAAATATAGGTAACATATGAAATTAAAACGAAGTGAACGCATGGTAGTGATTTCAAACTACCTAATTAATAATCCCTATCAATTGACAAGTCTCAATACTTTTGCAGAGCGATATGAAGCTGCTAAGTCTTCAATCTCAGAAGATGTTGCTATCATTAAAAAAGCTTTTGAGGAAAGTCAAATAGGAGAAATCGAAACAGTAACTGGTGCATCTGGCGGTGTTATGTTTACACCGACCATTTCTGATGAAGATGCAAGAAGTCTGGTTGAAGATCTTTGTAAACGTCTTTCAGAGAGTGATCGTATCTTACCAGGTGGTTATCTCTACTTATCTGATTTATTGAGTACACCATCTATTTTGAAAAATGTTGGTCGTATCATTGCTAGTGCCTTTAAGGGACAAAAAATTGATGCCGTTATGACTGTAGCAACTAAAGGAGTTCCTTTAGCAAATGCAGTAGCAGATGTCTTGAACATTCCGTTTGTTATTGTTCGCCGTG
The DNA here is from genome assembly GCF_001837325.1 of Streptococcus sp. HMSC065H07. Classification (NCBI taxonomy): domain Bacteria; kingdom Bacillati; phylum Bacillota; class Bacilli; order Lactobacillales; family Streptococcaceae; genus Streptococcus; species Streptococcus sp. HMSC065H07. The sequence goes on along the minus strand of NZ_KV832044.1, from coordinate 73,812 downwards.
ACTTAAAAATTACAGAAGGTTCAACTGTATCGGTAAACTACGTTAGTGGTTCAAGTGACCGTATTGAAAAGATGTTCCTTTCAAAACGTAGTTTGAAACCCAATAGCCGCGTCCTTATTGTTGACGATTTTCTTAAAGGTGGTGGTACCATTACGGGTATGATTAGCTTGCTTTCAGAATTTGATAGTGAGTTAGTAGGTGTAGCTGTATTCGCAGAAAATGCCAAAGGGGATCGTGATATCCATGACTATAAATCATTACTTACTGTTTCTGACATTGATGTAAAAGCACAGAAGGTAGAAGTTGAAGTTGGTAATATATTTGACAAGTAATTAATCTACGATATTATTCCTAATTTGATGATTAGGAATTTTTCTTTTTAACAAGAAACTGTTGACAATAACCATCGAAAAATGATATTATACTAGACGGTACTTTTTACTTTTGGTCTCTCAAAAGTGTACAGAGACGTGCTGACATAAGTTGCAAAAGTACACACAGATATGGGCTGTCACCAAGTGCCATATCAACCAAAAATAAAAAAACACAGGAGAATGTAGATGCCTACAATTAACCAATTGGTTCGTAAACCACGTCAATCAAAAGTTGTTAAATCTAAATCACCAGCTTTGAACGTTGGTTACAATAGCCACAAAAAAGTTCAAACTAACGTATCTTCACCACAAAAACGTGGTGTTGCAACACGTGTTGGAACAATGACACCTAAGAAACCTAACTCAGCCCTTCGTAAATTCGCTCGTGTACGTTTGAGCAACCTTATCGAAGTTACTGCTTACATCCCAGGTATCGGACACAACCTCCAAGAACACAGCGTTGTTCTTATCCGTGGTGGACGTGTAAAAGACCTTCCAGGGGTACGTTACCACATCGTCCGTGGTGCACTTGATACTGCAGGTGTAGCTGATCGTAAACAAAGCCGTTCTAAATACGGTGCTAAACGTCCTAAAGGATAAGAAGGGAGATAAGATAAAATGAGTCGTAAAAATAGAGCGCCTAAACGCGAAGTATTGGCAGATCCATTGTACAATTCAAAAATCGTTACACGTCTTATCAACCGTGTAATGCTTGACGGTAAACGTGGTACTGCTGCAACAATCGTATACGATGCTTTCGAGCAAATTAAAGAAGCAACTGGAAACGATGCTCTTGAAGTATTTGAAACAGCTATGGACAACATCATGCCTGTACTTGAAGTACGTGCACGTCGTGTCGGTGGTTCAAACTACCAAGTCCCAGTTGAAGTTCGTCCAGAACGTCGTACAACTCTTGGTCTTCGTTGGTTGGTTAACGCATCACGTGCGCGTGGTGAACACACTATGAAAGATCGTCTTGCAAAAGAAATCATGGATGCTGCAAACAACACTGGTGCATCAGTTAAGAAACGTGAAGATACTCACAAAATGGCTGAAGCAAACCGTGCCTTTGCACACTTCCGCTGGTAATCATAAGTTTCAAGCTGAATTACAGTCATATATTCATAAGCTAAGATTATGGATTTGTAATAGGCTGACTTTGAATTCAAATAATATCATTCCTATCATTTGAAAACCAGTTAAATATTAGTGAAAAACGGGTAGGTCCTGCCTATCCGTTTTTTGACAATAATGTTATAATAAATAAGTAAACTAAAATATTTATAGGAGAATAGACCTAATGGCACGCGAATTTTCACTTGCAAAAACTCGTAATATCGGTATCATGGCCCACGTCGATGCCGGTAAAACAACTACAACAGAGCGTATCCTTTACTACACTGGTAAAATCCACAAAATCGGTGAAACTCACGAAGGTGCATCACAAATGGACTGGATGGAGCAAGAACAAGAACGTGGTATCACCATCACATCTGCCGCTACAACAGCACAATGGGATGGTCACCGCGTTAACATCATCGATACACCAGGACACGTGGACTTCACAATCGAAGTACAACGTTCACTCCGTGTATTGGATGGTGCCGTAACCGTTCTTGACTCACAATCAGGTGTAGAACCTCAAACTGAAACAGTTTGGCGTCAAGCAACTGAGTATGGTGTTCCACGTATCGTATTTGCCAACAAAATGGATAAAATCGGTGCAGACTTCCTTTACTCAGTAAGCACACTTCACGATCGTCTTCAAGCAAACGCTCACCCAATCCAATTGCCAATCGGTGCTGAAGATGATTTCCGTGGTATCATTGACTTGATTAAAATGAAAGCTGAAATCTATACTAATGACCTTGGTACAGATATTCTTGAAGAAGATATTCCAGCAGATTACGTTGATCAAGCAAACGAATACCGTGAAAAATTGATCGAAGCAGTTGCTGAAACTGACGAAGATTTGATGATGAAATACCTTGAAGGTGAAGAAATCACTAACGAGGAATTGAAAGCAGCTATCCGTCGTGCAACAATCAATGTTGAATTCTTCCCAGTTCTTTGTGGTTCTGCCTTCAAGAACAAAGGTGTTCAATTGATGCTTGATGCGGTTATCGATTACCTTCCAAGCCCACTTGATATCCCTGCAATCAAAGGTATCAACCCAGATACAGACGAAGAAGAAACTCGTCCAGCATCTGATGATGAGCCATTTGCAGCTCTTGCCTTCAAGATCATGACTGACCCATTTGTAGGTCGTTTGACATTTATCCGTGTTTACTCAGGTATCCTTCAATCAGGTTCATACGTAATGAATACATCTAAAGGTAAACGTGAACGTATCGGACGTATCCTTCAAATGCACGCTAACAGCCGTCAAGAAATTGAACAAGTATATGCCGGTGATATCGCTGCTGCTATCGGTTTGAAAGATACTACAACTGGTGACTCATTGACTGATGAAAAAGCTAAAGTTATTCTTGAGTCAATCGAAGTTCCAGAACCAGTTATCCAATTGATGGTTGAGCCTAAGACTAAAGCTGACCAAGATAAGATGGGTATCGGTCTTCAAAAACTTGCTGAAGAAGATCCAACATTCCGTGTTGAAACTAACCCTGAAACTGGTGAAACAGTTATCTCTGGTATGGGTGAACTTCACCTTGATGTCCTTGTTGACCGTTTGAAACGTGAACACAAAGTTGAAGCAAACGTAGGTGCTCCACAAGTATCATACCGTGAAACATTCCGTGCAGCTACACAAGCACGTGGTTTCTTCAAACGTCAATCTGGTGGTAAAGGTCAGTTTGGTGATGTTTGGATTGAATTTACTCCAAATGAAGAAGGTAAAGGTTTCGAATTCGAAAATGCTATCGTCGGTGGTGTGGTTCCACGTGAATTCATCCCTGCAGTAGAAAAAGGATTGGAAGAATCTATGGCTAACGGTGTCCTTGCTGGATACCCAATGGTTGACATCAAAGCTAAACTTTACGATGGTTCATACCACGATGTCGATTCATCTGAAACTGCCTTCAAGATTGCTGCATCTCTTGCACTTAAAGAAGCTGCTAAGACTGCACAACCAACTATCCTTGAACCAATGATGCTTGTAACAATCACTGTTCCTGAAGAAAACCTTGGTGATGTTATGGGTCACGTTACAGCTCGTCGTGGACGTGTTGATGGTATGGAAGCACATGGTAACAGCCAAATTGTTCGTGCATATGTTCCACTTGCTGAAATGTTCGGTTATGCAACAACACTTCGTTCTGCAACACAAGGACGTGGTACATTCATGATGGTATTTGACCACTATGAAGATGTTCCTAAATCAGTTCAAGAAGAAATCATCAAGAAAAATTCTGGTGAAGCTTAATTAGAACTTATAAAGTTAAGGTACTTATGAAAGTAAGTGCCTTTTTCTATTTGCAATTTTTTGAAAAAAATTATATAATATGACTGTTGAAAGGTTGAGTTGAAAGCGCTCAAGTTAATCTTTTCACAATAGGGAGAGCTTGCTCTCAAAATTATATTTATTTGATTTTCATAAGGAGGAAATCACTAATGGTAGTTAAAGTTGGTATTAACGGTTTCGGTCGTATCGGTCGTCTTGCTTTCCGTCGTATCCAAAACGTAGAAGGTGTTGAAGTTACACGCATCAACGACCTTACAGATCCAGTTATGCTTGCACACTTGTTGAAATACGACACAACTCAAGGTCGTTTCGACGGTACTGTTGAAGTTAAAGATGGTGGATTTGAAGTTAACGGTAAATTCGTTAAAGTTTCTGCTGAACGTGACCCAGAACAAATTGACTGGGCTAACGACGGTGTAGAAATCGTTCTTGAAGCAACTGGTTTCTTTGCTAAGAAAGATGCTGCTGAAAAACACTTGCACGAAGGTGGAGCTAAGAAAGTTGTTATCACTGCTCCTGGTGGAAACGATGTTAAAACAATCGTATTTAACACTAACCACGACATCCTTGACGGTACTGAAACAGTTATCTCAGGTGCTTCATGTACTACAAACTGCTTGGCTCCAATGGCTAAAGCATTGCAAGATAACTTCGGTGTTAAACAAGGTTTGATGACTACTATCCACGCTTACACTGGTGACCAAATGATCCTTGACGGACCACACCGTGGTGGTGACCTTCGTCGTGCACGTGCTGGTGCTGCAAATATCGTTCCTAACTCAACTGGTGCTGCTAAAGCTATCGGTTTGGTTATCCCAGAATTGAACGGTAAACTTGACGGTGCTGCACAACGTGTTCCAGTTCCAACTGGATCAGTTACTGAATTGGTAGCAGTTCTTGAAAAAGACGTTACTGTTGATGAAGTGAACGCAGCTATGAAAGCAGCTTCAAACGAATCATTCGGTTACACTGAAGATCCAATCGTATCTTCAGATATCGTAGGTATTTCTTACGGTTCATTGTTTGATGCAACTCAAACTAAAGTACAAACTGTTGATGGTAAACAATTGGTTAAAGTTGTTTCTTGGTACGACAACGAAATGTCATACACTTCACAACTTGTACGTACTCTTGAATACTTCGCGAAAATCGCTAAATAATTCAATTGTATAAAAAGAAGAGCTTCGGCTCTTTTTTTATTTCTCAAAATAATAAAACAGCCGTATAAATTGGCTGTTATAATCTCAGTAGTATTGTGATTTATGAATAAGCTAGAAGGCATTCCAAATAAGTAGAAAGAGCATGACACAACCTCAGGAGTTTTTATTGTGTTTTTGAATGGTTAGCATACCATAAATTAGTATAAAAACGGTAAGTGCTTCAAATAAGGTATAGATATCAAAACCAATGATTCCATGGATAAGATGGCAAAAAATCGCACAAGTTATTGCTCCACTATCTAACCAATAGTAAGAAGATAGAAAACGTATGCGTATCTTTTCAGAGATGACTACATAGTTAAATCCTTCCCAGAATCCCCAAATAAGACAGATGAATAGGTATGCTAGAATATTACTAGGAAATGATTGTATCATTACTTCTTTTGTTAATTGTATTGATTGAAGAGGTAGATAGGAATGAAACTGGTGAGTAACTACTTTCAATATGATAAGTGGTAAGGCTATAAGAAGAGATTGAAAAAGGGTAGGAACTAGATTTTTTGTGATTAATCTAAAGTATCTGAAAGATTCTTTACGATAAAGCATAACAGTGCTGGTTCCCAAGCCTGCAATGGCAAATTGACAACTGGCTAATAAGATTAATCGAAACCATAGTGGTACTGAGGTTTGGTTGGTGTAGGAAAAAAGAGTTGGTTTAAAAGTAAGAAAGAGGAGAAGAGGAACAAGGGTAAGAATGAGGATTACATTTAGATCATAGTCAGCTTGTTGCTGCCTATTGTTTAGTTGTTTTTTCATAGCTTTTTTACCTTTCTATTTTGATTATATGATAAATGTATTATACTAGCAATAAGCTAGAAATCCTCCTGATTTTGCTATCTCTTTTATGCATTTTGTGATATAATGAAAACGTATTAAAAAATTAAGGAGTCTGATCAAATGGCTAAATTGACTGTTAAAGATGTTGACTTGAAAGGGAAAAAAGTTCTCGTTCGTGTTGACTTCAACGTACCTGTAAAAGATGGCGTGATCACTAACGATAACCGTATCACTGCTGCTCTTCCAACTATCAAGTACATTCTTGAACAAGGTGGACGTGCAATCCTCTTCTCTCACCTTGGACGTGTAAAAGAAGAAGCTGATAAGGATGGTAAATCACTTGCTCCTGTAGCCGCTGACTTGGCTGCTAAATTGGGTCAAGACGTTAAATTTATCCCAGGCGTTACACGTGGTGCAGAATTGGAAGCAGCTGTTAACGCTCTTGAAGATGGACAAGTTCTCTTGGTTGAAAACACTCGTTTTGAAGATGTTGATGGCAAGAAAGAATCTAAAAACGATCCTGAACTTGGTAAATACTGGGCATCACTTGGAGATGGTATCTTCGTAAACGATGCATTCGGTACAGCTCACCGTGCACACGCATCTAACGTTGGTATCTCAGCAAATGTTGACAAAGCTGTTGCTGGTTTCCTTCTTGAAAACGAAATTGCTTACATTAAAGAAGCAGTTGAAACTCCAGAACGTCCATTCGTAGCTATCCTTGGTGGTTCTAAAGTATCTGATAAGATTGGTGTTATCGAAAACCTTCTTGCAAAAGCTGATAAAGTTCTTATCGGTGGTGGTATGACTTACACGTTCTACAAAGCACAAGGTATCGAAATCGGTAACTCACTTGTAGAAGAAGATAAACTTGATGTTGCTAAAGCTCTTCTTGAAAAATCAAACGGTAAATTGATCTTGCCAGTTGACTCAAAAGAAGCTAATGCATTTGCTGACTACACTGAAGTGAAAGACACTGAAGGTGAAGCAGTAGACCCAGGTTTCCTTGGTTTGGATATCGGTCCTAAATCAATTGCTGAATTCGATAAAGCCTTGACGGGTGCGAAAACAGTTGTATGGAACGGACCTATGGGTGTATTTGAAAACCCTGACTTCCAAGCTGGTACAATCGGTGTGATGGACGCTATCGTGAAACAACCAGGCGTTAAATCAATCATCGGTGGTGGTGATTCAGCTGCCGCAGCTATCAACCTTGGTCGTGCAGACAAGTTCTCATGGATCTCTACTGGTGGTGGTGCTTCTATGGAACTTCTTGAAGGTAAAGAACTTCCAGGATTGGCTGCACTTACTGATAAATAAGTCTATTAGAATGAAAAGAGTTGGGAAACCAACTCTTTTTTGTGTCATCTTATTGGGTGTTTGATAGAGGCTAAAACTATTATTGGGAAGTAAGTTTCTCTCAAAAAATTGCGATTATTAGTTTGAACTTTGCGGCATAATACTGTAGAAGTAGCCAAAAGTTTCATAATCATGTTAAAATAGTAAAATGGGATTGAAATTTGAACCGAAAAAATTTAAATTTGGTATGCGTACACTTAAGACGGGGCTTGCTGTCTTTCTTGTTTTAGGTCTTTTTTCTGCTTTAGGTTGGGAAGGGCTTCAGATTGGTTGCTTGACAGCAGTCTTTAGCCTTCGAGAAAACTTTGATAGAAGTATTCAGTTTGGTAAATCACGTATTTTTGCGAATACGGTTGGAGGTCTTTTGTCGCTATTATTTTACTTTGTGAATATGTGGTTTCATCATTCAGTTTGGGTGACCTTGCTATTGGTTCCAATTTTGACAATGTTAACGATTGTCATTAATGTGTCTTTTAATAATGCTTCTGGTGTTATTGGAGGGGTGGCTGCACTTTTGATTATTACCTTGTCTATTCCGCCTGATAATACTTTTACTTATGTTATTGCTAGAGTCTTTGAAACTTTCTGTGGAGTCTTTATAGCAATCCTTGTCAATTATGATTATGATTGGCTACTTAAACATTTAAAATAAGAATGATAGGGTTCTATTGGACTCTATTTTTTATGATTTTTCGATAAAATCCTTAAATTAGAGCGAATATACAATGTAATGTTCGGTAATTGCTCATTGTGTAAGAAAAAGTGACATAAACTGTTGACATGTAGAAATATTCAGAATATAATTGTTAGGAAAGGAGGATGATCATGGCAAGAGAGAAAGAATTAAGGCGTTCTCTAGCTGTTTTTCCGATTGGAACAGTTATGAAGTTGACGGATTTAACCGCTCGTCAAATTCGTTACTATGAAGATCAAGGTTTAATTCAACCTGAACGTACAGCTGGAAATCGTCGGATGTACTCATTAAATGATATGGATCGTTTATTGGAAATCAAAGATTTTTTGGATGATGGTTACAATATTGCAGCGATTAAACATGAGTACGAAGAGCGTGAAGTTCGTGCCCAACAAAAACAAGTGGCTTTAACAGATGCGGACGTTCGACGTATCTTGCATGATGAACTCCTTCAGCAAGGCCGTTTTACGACCCCGTCACAACAATTTGGTAACTTGCGTATCTAATTACGCTTTGAACTTTTATTTTTGGTTTTTATAAAGGAGACCCCTATTATGGCAATCACAGCAGCTGATATTCGTCGCGAAGTCAAAGAGAAGAATGTTACTTTCTTACGTTTAATGTTCTCTGATATCCTTGGTGTTATGAAGAACGTTGAAATTCCTGCGACAGATGAACAGTTGGATAAGGTACTTTCAAATAAAGCTATGTTTGATGGTTCATCAATCGAGGGATTTGTTCGTATCAACGAATCTGATATGTATCTTTACCCAGATCTTGATACGTGGACAGTTTTCCCTTGGGGCGATGAAAATGGTGCAGTAGCTGGTCTTATTTGTGATATCTATACTTCTGCGGGTGAACCATTTGCTGGTGACCCTCGTGGTAACTTGAAAAAAGCTTTGCGTCATATGGAAGAAGTTGGTTATAAATCATTTAACCTTGGACCAGAACCAGAATTTTTCCTTTTCAAATTAGATGAGCAAGGTAATCCTACGCTTGAAGTTAACGATAAAGGTGGTTATTTTGACCTTGCTCCTACTGACCTTGCAGACAACACACGTCGTGAAATCGTTAATGTGTTGACAGAAATGGGATTTGATGTTGAGGCATCTCACCATGAAGTGGCGGTTGGTCAACATGAAATCGACTTCAAGTATACAGATGTTTTGAAGGCTTGTGATAATATCCAAATTTTCAAATTGGTTGTTAAGACAATCGCTCGTAAACATGGTCTTTATGCGACATTTATGGCGAAACCTAAATATGGTATTGCTGGTAGCGGTATGCACTGTAACATGTCTCTCTTCACTGAAGAAGGAAATGCATTCTTTGATCCAGAGGATCCACGTGGTATGCAATTGTCTCAAGACGCTTACTACTTCCTTGGTGGTTTGATGAAACATGCATACAACTATACTGCAATTATTAACCCAACAGTTAACTCTTACAAACGTTTGGTTCCTGGATATGAAGCTCCTGTATATATTGCATGGGCAGGTAGCAACCGTTCACCATTGATCCGCGTTCCTGCGTCTCGTGGTATGGGTACACGTTTGGAATTGCGTTCAGTAGACCCAATGGCAAACCCATACTTGGCACTTGCTGTTCTTTTGGAAGCTGGTCTTGATGGTATTATTAACAAGATTGATGCTCCAGATCCAGTTGAAACAAACATTTACTCAATGTCTCCTGAAGAACGTAAAGAAGCAGGTATTATTGATTTGCCATCAACACTTCGTAACGCTCTTAAAGCATTGGAAACAGATGAAGTGGTTCGTCAAGCTTTGGGTAATCATATCTATACAAACTTCCTTGATGCGAAACGTATGGAATGGGCAAGCTATGCTACCTTTGTTTCACAATGGGAAATTGATAACTACTTGGACATTTATTAAGGAATTAAATTTGAAAATCAGGTTATGCCTGGTTTTCTTTTTCTTCTAAATTTATTAAGTTCTTGGACAAATTACGTAGTTTTAACTGAGCTGTTTTCTTTTGTCATATTTCTTTATTCCCCCTTAATCGCATTAAAATATGAGAGTGTTAAACTAATTCCATATTAATCTTATTCAGGGGGAAATATGAAAACTACAAAAAAAGCTGCTTTGGCAGCAGCCTCAAGTGCATTATTGCTTGGTCTTACAGTCTCACAAACAGTTAATGCTGATACTTATACAGTTCAAAATGGAGATTCATTCTTCGGGATTGCTAGTCAGTATGGTGTAGATCCTTATCAATTAGCAGCTGAAAATGGCATGACTATTTGGTCAACAATTGTTCCTGGTGGAAGCTTGGAAGTTTCAGGAGCTACTACGGCAGTTGAAGAAACAACAGAAGCTTCTTCTTCAGAGGTAACAGCTACTGATTCAGATGCAACTTGGAATCGTTATCCAGTTGGTCAATGTACATGGGGTGTTAAGGAAGTCGCTCCATGGGCAAGTAACTGGTGGGGTAATGGTGGCGATTGGGCCGGAAGCGCTGCTAGCCAAGGTTATGCTGTAGGTTCAACACCTGTGACAGGATCAATTGTATGTTGGACTGATGGTGGTTATGGTCACGTTGGTTATGTAACACAAGTTGGTCAAGATGGTCAAATTCAAATCTTGGAGTCAAACTATAACAACCAGCAACAAATCAATAACTATCGTGGTTGGTTTGATCCACAAAACTCAACTACACCAGGTTCAGTATCTTACATTTATCCAGGTGCATAAAACGAAAAGAAGCGCTTATAGCGCTTTTTTACTTGCTGGAAGAGTTGTGCTCAGACTGGATTTAAACTTAAAAAATGGTAGCTAGATGGCTACCATTTTTTTATTTATCAGGTGTGAGAATCATTGGAATAATGATTGGTTCACGTTCTGTTTTTTCATATAGGAATGGGCGTAAAGCATTGACGATAGCTCCGTTAACAGATTGGATGCTAGCATCTTTATTCTTAAGAGCGATACGAATAGCATTGAATAGAATGCGTTGGCTTTCGCGGATAAGATCGCCAGATTCACGCATATAGATGAAGCCACGACTGAGGATGTCTGGACCAGCTAGAATCATCTTAGACTTGAAGTCAACAGTAGCTACGGCAAGTACGACACCATCTTCAGAAAGATCACGACGATCACGAAGAACGGCAGCTCCGATATCCCCAATGCCATTACCATCAACATAAATATCTTGAGCATTGAAGTGACCTGCACGACGCGCAGAGTCTTTTGTTAGGGCTAAGACATCACCATTTTCCATAATGAAGATATTATCTTTTGGAACGCCACAATCAACAGCAAGACCTGCGTGGACTTTCTGCATGCGGTATTCACCGTGAACAGGCATGAAGAATTTTGGTTTTATCAAACGAAGCATTAGTTTTTGCTCTTGTTGACCACCGTGTCCAGAGGTATGGATATTGTTGATTTTACCGTGGATAACATCAACACCAGCTTCTTGAATGGTATTAATCAGACGGTTAACGCTAGTGGTGTTCCCTGGAATAGGACTAGATGAGAAGATGACAGTGTCACCAGGTTGTAGTGTCACTTGGCGGTGCATACCATTGGCGATACGTGCAAGGGCCGCCATAGGCTCCCCTTGAGAACCGGTACACATGATAAGAATTTCACTGGCATGATAGTTTTTCATCTCACTAGGATCAATGATAGTCCCTTTTGGAACCTTGATGTAACCTAGTTCAACTCCATTGACAATGGCTTTTTCCATAGAACGTCCGAAGACAACAATCTTACGGCCAGTTTTTACAGCGGCTTCGGCAGCTTGTTGAAGACGGAAAATGTTTGAGGCAAATGAGGCGAAAATAATACGTCCGTGGATGCCTTCAATAATTTTCATAATGGATTGGCCAACAACCTTCTCGGAATTAGTGAAAGTTGGTACTTCAGCATTGGTTGAGTCTGAGAGGAGGCAAAGAACACCTTCCTCACCAAGTGCAGCCATACGGTGAAGGTCTGCTGGTTCCCCTACTGGGGTGAAGTCAAACTTAAAGTCACCGGTACACACAATTTTACCTTGAGGTGTATGGATGACAATACCGAGAGGTTCTGGAATTGAGTGAGTAGTGCGGAAGAAGGTCACGCTCATATTTTTGAAAGTAAGCTCTGTATTAGCATTAATTTCGTAGAGTTGTGCGTCACGAAGTAGTCCGTGTTCTTCCAATTTTCCTTTGATAAGAGCAAGAGCAAGCGGTCCTGCATAAATTGGGATATTTGCCTGTTTAAGAAGGAAGGGAATCCCACCAATATGGTCTTCGTGACCGTGGGTAATGACAAGTGCCTTTACACGATCAACGTTTTCAACGATGTAAGAATAGTCTGGGATGACATAGTCGATTCCGAGAAGATCGTCTTCGGGGAATTTAATACCCGCATCGACGATGATAATCTCATCTTGGTATTCAATACCATAGGTGTTTTTACCGATTTCCCCCAAACCACCAATCGCATAAACCCCAACTTCTTCAGGTTTTAGATTGATTTTTGATGCCATGGTCTTAGAACTCCGTTACTTCAAAAACGCCTGTTTCTTTTTCGTATTCAAGGGCTTTTTCTGAGAGGAGCTCGATGAATTCGATGTTATAGGCAGTGTTTTTTTCGATGATTTGACGAGCTTGGATACGTCCCTCAAGTTCAGTTTTTGCATCGATATCTAGGTAGAGTGATTTTGTCTGTTCACGGCGTGGATTACGCTCTTTAGTTTCTTGGTAAAAGACTTTATAAATCATGGTTTTCCTTTCTTTCCAAAAGGCTCTGCCATTCTATAAAAAAACCGGTCAAGTTAATCTTTCTATGATTTACTTGACGTTATGATATTCACTTTATGAGTAATAGCTAGTAGCCTTGATTCGTTTAACAATTACTATTATTGTACCATAAGATAAGGGCTAGATAAAGAAAATGGTGGAAAAAGTTGGAAAATGTTCGTTTCTGGGAAACAGTGACTTGTGTTATAATAGAAAAGCATAAAAGGAAACAAGGAAAAAAGATGAAAATATTAGCATTTGATACTTCTAGCACTGCTTTATCAGTAGCCTTGTTGGAAGATGAGAAACTAGTGGCAGAGACAACTGTCACAGTAAAAAAGAACCACAGTATTAGTCTAATGCCCACCATTGATTTTTTAGTTGCTCAGGCAGGCTGGCAGCCGTCTGATTTAGAACGTATTGTGGTTGCACAGGGGCCTGGATCCTACACAGGGCTTCGTGTGGCTGTCGCAACAGCTAAGACGTTAGCCTATGCGCTTGACATTGATTTAGTGGGAGTTTCAAGTCTACAGGCGCTGACAAACCTTTCGGTTGACGGTGTTGTGATTCCTATCATGGATGCCCGTCGTAATAATGTTTACGTTGGTTTTTATGAAAATGGTCAGGCTATCGCCCCTGATCGTCATGCTGCCTTTACAGATGTTCTTGAGCAAGCTAAAGTTTATGAAAAGGTGACATTTGTCGGTGAAGTAGCTCATTTTGTGGATCAGATTAAGGAAAGTCTTCCAGAGGCAACGATCTTGTCTAACCTTCCATCAGCTCAGTTAATTGGTCATTTAGGCTTGTCTTTGCCTTCTGTTGATGTGGATGCTTTTGTTCCACATTACTTGAAGCGGGTTGAGGCAGAGGAGAATTGGCTTAAAACGCATGAGGAGACTAACCGTGACAACTACATCAAGCGCGTCTAGACTGAGTAGCCAAGAGCAAGCCCAACTGATTTATCAGATTTTGTCGGATGTTTATGACAAGTCTCCGTGGACGAAAGAACAAGTGGTAGCAGACTTGGCTTTAGATACTACGGAATATTTCTATGTGTATGATCAGGAAGAAGTTGTTGGTTTTTTAGCCCTTCAAAATTTGGTGGGTGAGCTCGAGGTGACCAATATCGCCGTTTTAAAAGCTTATCAAGGGCGTGGTTATGCTAGTCAGTTGATGAAGCATTTGGAAGATCGTAGTGAGCCTATATTTCTAGAAGTGAGGATTTCAAATCAAGTCGCTCAGGCGCTTTATAGAAAATTTGGTTTTGAAAGTCTAGGAATTCGGAAAAATTATTATCATGAGCCTCAAGAAGATGCAGTTATCATGAGGCGAGAGGAAGTCTAATGACAGATAGATATATTTTGGCAGTGGAGAGCTCGTGTGACGAGACTTCAGTTGCCGTTTTGAAAAATGAGAAGGAACTTTTGAGTAATATTATTGCCAGTCAGGTGGAAAGCCATAAACGTTTTGGTGGTGTTGTCCCTGAGGTGGCTAGTCGTCACCATGTGGAAGTGATGACTCTTTGCATTAAGGATGCCCTTTCAGAGGCGGGCATTACTGCTGAACAACTAGATGCTGTAGCAGTAACCTATGGTCCTGGTTTGGTCGGAGCGCTCTTGGTCGGGATGGCAGCGGCTAAGGCCTTCGCTTGGGCACATGGATTGCCTTTGATTCCAGTTAATCATATGGCTGGGCATCTTATGGCAGCGCGTGAGGTGCAAGAGTTGGAATACCCCCTCCTAGCCCTTTTGGTGTCTGGGGGACACACAGAGTTGGTTTATGTGTCAGAACCGGGAAATTACAAGATTGTTGGTGAGACACGTGATGATGCAGTTGGTGAGGCCTATGACAAGGTCGGGCGTGTGATGGGTTTGACCTACCCAGCTGGGCGTGAAATTGATGAATTGGCTCATAAAGGGAAAGATGTTTATGATTTTCCACGCGCTATGATTAAGGAAGACCACTTGGAGTTTTCATTTTCAGGCCTAAAGTCTGCTTTCATCAATTTGCATCACAATGCAGAACAGAAGGGAGAAGTTCTAGTCAAAGAGGACCTTTGTGCTTCCTTCCAAGCTGCTGTGTTGGATATTCTCCTAGCTAAGACTAAGAAAGCCTTGGAGCGTTATCCTGTCAAGACACTTGTTGTTGCTGGTGGCGTAGCAGCTAATCAGGGCTTACGTGAACGTTTGGCTGAAGAAATTACGGATGTAGATGTGGTTATTCCGCCTTTACGTCTCTGTGGTGATAATGCTGGCATGATTGCCCTAGCAGCTGCCATTGAATGTGATCAGAAACATTTTGCTGAGTTGGACTTGAATGCAAAACCAAGTCTTGCCTTTGCAGGATTTGAAGAATAAGAAGAACCTCTTACTAGTCTGGTAAGAGGTTCCTTTAGAAAGGAATTGAGTATGTCTGCCTTTCGTTTAGGTGTAAAAGCTGCAGTACCGACAGCCCTAGGATATGTGGCTATTGGCCTAGCCTTTGGTGTTGTAGCGGCGGCTTCTGGTCTATCGGCCCTTGAGGTTGGCCTCATGTGTGCCTTGGTCTATGGAGGCTCGGCTCAGTTTGCTATGTGTGCATTAGTAGTTGCAGGAGCTAGCCTTGGTGAGTTAACCTTGACTGTTTTCTTAGTTAATTTGCGTAACATGTTGATGAGTTTACATGCAACGACGATTTTTACAAAAACAAGCCTCTGGAATCAGCTGGGAATTGGTAGTCTGATTACGGATGAAAGTTATGGTGTCTTGTTGGGAGAATATGTGCATCATAAAGATATTTCTGCGAACTGGATGCATGGGAACAATATTTTCAGCTATCTGGTTTGGATTGTATCATCAGTTGTTGGGTGTTTGATTGGTTCCATGATTCCTAATCCTGAGCTTTTTGGTTTGGATTTTGCCTTGATTGCCATGTTTATAGGTTTGTTAAGTAGTCAGATAGATGCTTTGTTAGGTAAAGGCGTGCGTAAGCTATTCCTGATTTTACTATCTATTGCTGTGGCTTATCTGAGCTTTAGTGTCATCTTGTCGGAATCTTTGGCTGTTTTAGTGGCTACTTTAGTTGGATGTAGTGTGGGGGTGATGTGTGATGGCCGTTAATAAGTTTATTCTCATTGCCATTCTACTTGGATTTGTGGTTAGCTGGGTGCCCCGTATTCTCCCCTTTGTTTTAGTGAAATACAAGGGCTTACCAGATATCGTTGTTCGATTTTTGCACTACTTACCAGTTTCTATCCTCTTTGCTCTGATTCTCTCTAGTCTCACGACTGAGAAGATTGGTCACTTGCCACAGTTTAAGTGGATGGAAATACTGGCTACTGTGCCAACGGTAATTGTAGCATTTAAGAGCAAAAATCTGCTCTATGCAGTAATCGTCGGTATAGTGTCTATGGCCCTGATTCGTTTAGTGTTTTAGTAAATGAAAAGACTTGGAGTTGCTCTTAGTGAGTCGCTTTCCAAGTCTTTTTTAGTTATTGTTAAAAAAGGCAGCAATATCGTCTTCACTGAGACCAATCATTGGATCTATAGTTGACCAATTATCTTCCGTTAAACGATAGTTTTCTTCGGTTTGCACAGGTTTGTTAACAGACTTATCCACAGGTTGTGAATAAGTGTTAATAAGAGCTGGAGATGGATTTATATTTCTCGAAATGTCTTTGTTTTCAAGGGGTTCTGAGGATCCGTTGTTTTCCTTTTTGGTTTGATTGGATGCGTCTGTTGCCTCGTTTTTAACAATCTTTTCGACAGACTTATCAACAGCTTGTGTATAAGTTTGTTCAAAACGTTGGATGAGATAAGTATTTCGTTTAGCCCCCTCGTTGTGAACAGCATAATCGAAGGCTGCGATTTCCCCTAGCATGACTAGTTTACTCTTGGCGCGTGTGATTGCGGTGTAAATGAGGTTACGTTGTAGCATACGTCCACTTTGGCGTGTGATGGGAAGGATAACGACTGGGAACTCACTTCCTTGGGATTTATGGATTGACATGGCATAGGCCAGAGTAATCTTATTCCATTCGTTACGAGGATAGATAACCTCATTGCCGTCGAAGGACATGTAAATTTCGTCCTGTTTGCTTTCAGTATATTTACCAGGAATGAGATCAGTAATGATTCCGATGTCGCCATTGAAGACATTGAGTTCTGTATCGTTGACCAGATGGAGAATCTTGTCATTCTTGCGGAAGAAGATATCATTAAAGGCGAACTGATTGGCCTTTTCTTGAGGATTAAGTAGGTCTTGCATAATGGTATTGAGATTGTTAATACCAGCCTGTCCTCGGTACATGGGGGCTAGAATCTGAACATCCTGAGCTGCAATCCCACTCTTTATCGCAGCAGAGACGATTTTAGGAACCATCTGTGGAATATGGTTGGCATTGGCCTCAAAGTAAGAGCGGTCAGCCTTTTTCTCTGTGAAATCAGCGGGTAGTTGTCCTTGGCGCATCTGGCTAGCTAGGGTAACGATAGTGGAATCCTCGGATTGTCTGAAAATTTTGGTTAGGGAAACCTTAGGCAAGTTATCAATCTGCAAAAGGTCAGCCAAGACTTGGCCAGGGCCTACGGAAGGTAGTTGGTCTTGGTCACCCACAATGATAACTTGGGTTGAATCAGAGATACTTTCAAAGAGTTGATTGGCCAACCAAGTATCAACCATAGAGAACTCATCGATGATAATCAAATCGCAATCGAGATAGTCCTCTAAGGTCTTAAAATCGTCCTCGCTATTGAGGCCTAAATGTCTATGAATAGTGGCGCTAGGGAGTTGGGTGAGTTCGTTCATCCGATGAGCAGCCCGTCCCGTTGGTGCTGCTAAAATAATGGGTAAATCAGACTTTTTGAGATCTAGGCCATGAAGGTCAGCATAGGTTTTAATAATGCCGTTAATAACAGTGGTTTTCCCTGTTCCGGGACCACCTGTTAGGATAAAGACCTTGCTTTGTAGGGCTTTGATAATGGCATCTTTTTGAACCTGATCATAAGTAATACCAAGCTCCTCTTCCACCCCTTCAAGGCTGTCTAAGATTTTGTCTTCAGAGCTGACATCAGGTTGGTCCTTCATGATACGAGTTAGGTGGGTATAGATGCCCTGTTCCGCAAAATATAGGGTATTATCAAAGATTTTAGTCTCTACATTTTGCACCTTATCCTCTTGGATAAGATTGGTTAATTGGTTAGCGACCAAGGCGGGGTCAAGTTCAATCGGACGAGCACTTTCCAAAAGAATGATGGTCCGTTCAAGCAAGGCTTTGGCTTCTATGTAGGTATCGCCTTCTTCCATACTGGCTTCTAGTAGACAATGAATCAAGGCTGCTCGTAAACGCTCAGGGGCATCACTAGCAATTCCAAGACGTTCAGCTAGTTGGTCAGCCATTTTAAAACCGATTCCTTGAATCTCCTCTACTAATAGATAAGGGTGTTCCTCAATAAGGTTTAGTGACTCTTCCTTATATTGGTTGAAAATTTGTGAGGCGGCCTTTGGTGTGAGTCCATAGCTAGAAAGTTTGGACAGGATTTGCTCGGCTCCATAATTGATTTTTAACTTAGCAACAAAGGCTTCTCGATTGACCTTGGAGAGGTTGGGGATCTGCTCTAACTCGCTAGGATCCTCGAGAATCTTGTCAATAGGGTCTTCTCCGTAAATTTCGACAATACGCTCGGCCGTTTTCTTACCGATTCCTTTGAAATTGTCGCTGGCAAAATATTTGATAAGACCGCTGGCAGAAGGTTTTGAACGCTCGTAGCGGGTCATTTGTAGCTGTTCCCCATATTTAGGGTGATTGGTTAGTTGGCCCCAGAAGGTATAGTCTTCACCCTCCATGACATCCCCCATAGTTCCTGTGACAATGATTTCGTAGTCTTCAAAATCACTGTCTGTTTCGTCAATTTCTAAGAGTAAGATACGAAAAAAATTACTAGCGTTTTCGAAAATGACGCGTTCGATAGTTCCTGAAAAATAAAATTCTTGCATATGTTTTTCCTAGATACATAATAAGGCTGGGTTTCCCCAACCTTATCTTATTTAGTGTTTTTAATTGTCCTCAACGGTACCAATTTTACTAAGTGGCCAGAAGCGGAATTTGACTTCCCCTACAAGAGCACTCTTGTCAAAGTAACCAACTGCTCGACTATCTTTGGAAACAATACGGTTGTCTCCAAGTAGGAAATATTTGCCTTCAGGAACAGTGACAGAGAAGGTCGTGTTACCGTCAGCATTGGTTGTAAAGGCCTTGGCATCCTTAGCCAATTGTTGGAAGTAGCCGCTCTTGCTCTTGTCGTCCTTGTAAGCATACTCTTTTTGTAGCTTATCTTTGGCAAAGGCAGCCTGGAATTCTTTGAGGTATTCTTCCTTGACTTCTTTACCGTTGACAGTAAGTTTATCGTTTTGATAGGTAATGGTATCACCTGGCATACCGATGATACGTTTGACGATTTGCTTCGTCTTACCATCTTCGACTTCCTTGGCAACGACAATATCGAAGCGTTCAATGGATGTGTGTTTCAAAACAATAACACGTTGATTATTGGCTAGAGTAGGATCCATTGAGTGGCCATCAACTTGGACAGGGAGCCAAAGGAAGAGGCGAGTCAAGAGGAAGAATGTGATAAAGAGGATAAAGAGTCCCCATTCACTAAGTAAAATGAGGAAGTATTGGGTCCATTTGTTTTTCATAGTTAAGGCCTTTCAGGGTTATTTTAAGCGTTGGTAGGCTTTTTTAGTATTGGCGAAATGATATTTAGCAGTAGCTTGGAGAGCCTGATCTCCGTAGGCTTGAAGAAGCTTGGCTGCGACCTGGTCGGACTTAGCACCAGCACCTGAAGGAAGAGTATAACCTACTTCTTGGCTGAGTTTATCCAGATTTTCCAGGAAGAGATTGCGGGCGATGATAGAGCTCACCGCGACAGCTAGGTATTTACCTTCGGCTTTTTCTTCTAAAGTAATAGGAAAGTCAAAGCGATTACGTTCGTTCTTGAGATATTTTTGATAATTTTTCTCACTGGTGAAGGCATCGATGACAATCTTATCTGGTTTAGCACCTGATTGTAACAATAGGAAGATAGCCTGATTATGGAGGGCTACTTTAACGGACACAGCATTATGACTCTTACCGTCTCCAACCACTTCATTGTACTTTCTAGGCGAAAGAAGGAGTGCCTTGTGAGGAATTTTCTCCTCCAAAATAGGTGCAATCTGACGAATCTTGATATCGTTAAGATTTTTAGAATCATCAACTCCTAGAGATTTCAAAAAGGCATGGTCAGCTGGTGTAACTAGACTAGATACAACAGCTAGACCACCAAAATAGGAGCCATTTCCGACTTCGTCTGATCCAATTAGGGCTAGGTTTTGCCCATCAGGTGAATGCTTAGGTTCAGCTTGGTATCCAAAACGGCTAGCTAGGATTTCTGGCTTAGCACCTTGGAAAGTTACCTTTCCTGAAGTATAGGCGATGACACTTATTCCATCGACCTTGGCTGAAAAACTTGCATAAGGATTTTTAGTCGCAGTCGCATAGCTTGCTAGGTCCTTCTGGAGTGTCGAAATCTGCTCTGCTGTCATTTTTAATACGATTGTGCCCATGAAATCTATTTTAGCACAAAAAAGGAGAATTGGTAGATATTTTACAGACTCGGAATCCCTGAAAATTATTTTTCTAGAGAAGTGCAAAGTCTAAAATTTACGAAAGTTAAAATTTAGGATATAATGATTAAAAAGAGAATGCCTAACCCTGCTCTTTTTTCCACAAATAGAAGAAATAGGTTGGCATTTAAGTGTCGAACACGCCTCAGAGTAAGTGTCTGAATCTTGCTAAAAAATGGCGATATAAAAGCAATAAAATAAGGAGAAGCTGCGGTGGCGAATCCGTGACACCATTGATTGGCAGCTAACAAGCAAATGGCAAATAAGAACCGTTACAAATTTCATTTTGGAGAGAAGAACCTCACGCTAACAACTGATAAAGATAACCTATTCATGGAAGAGGTTGAGCGTGTTGCCCACGAGAAATATAAAATTATCAAAGAGCAGATGAAAAATGCTGACAATGAAACGATTGCTATCCTAATGGCTATCAATTCTTTGTCGACTCAGTTGGAACGTGAAATCCAAGTTGAAGATATGGAAAAAGAGTTGGAAACGTTGAGGGCTAAGCAACTTGAACAACTTAAGGTCAAGGCGACAGCTACAAATGACGATGAGGATGACGCATGATTGGACTCCTTGTCTTAGCTATCGTGGCTTGGAATTTCTACATTGGCTACCGTCGAGGCCTCTTTATGCAAGCTTATTACGTGGTTTCAGTCATTATTGCCATGTGTGTAGCGGCCTACTTTTACCAGTCGCTAGGAGAGGCTATCAATCTTTGGGTACCTTATACCAATCCAACCAAAGATGCTAGTATAGCTTTCTTTAAAAATCAGAACATCTTCTCACTTGACCGTGTCTATTATGCAGGTGTTGCCTATTTTGCCATTTACTGTGTGGCTTATTATGGTTTGCGTTTTCTTGGGATTTTCTTCCATTTTGTGAGAATTGAGCGACTTGATCAGAGACGTTACCAAGTGGTAGGTGGTGTCTTGGGCTCCTTAGTGAGTCTTGTGCCTTTGACTATGTTGGGGAATATTCTTGCGACTGTTCCCATGAATAACATTCAAACGGTCTTGTCATCTAGCTGGGTTTTGCGCCTTTTGATTAATTGGAATTTTCCAGTTAGTCAGATTATCCAGCACTTGTGGACAAGTGTGATATAGAAAATAGAAGTCTTCCTTGATTAAGGGAGGCTTTTTTGTTCTTTGTTTTGGTAACATATGAAAAAAGACTGAACACAAGGTCTCAGTCTTTCTTATCTATTTTTACCCTAAGGTTGCAATGGTACATCCGGAACCACCAGCACTTTGTGGGGCATATTCAAAACTTTTAACATGGCGATGACGGCGGAGATATTTGGTAACAGCATCACGGATGACACCTGTACCAATACCGTGGATGATGTCCACCTGACTCATGTTATTAAGTAGGGCTTGGTCAATAAAGGCATCAAGCTCTTGCATAGCTTCTTCGTAACGTTTCCCACGAAGGTCTAGACGGGCACGAGGACCGCCAGATGTCTTCTTGGCTTTTTTAACCACGTTAATCTGTTTCTTCTTAGGTTGTTGGGCTTCAGCTTGGGCACGAACCAGAGTGAATTCGTCTGCCTTGAGGGTCATCTTGATGAGACCGATCTGAGCTTCCCAGTTACCATTTTTTGCTTGACTGGTAAGGGTACCACGTTGCCCATAGGCGGTAACGATGATATCATCTCCGACACGAGGGGCACGCGCAGCCTTTTCTTTCTTAGCCTTACGAAGGACCTTATTCTTAGAGAGGTCCACTTGTGGGGCAAGTTTCTTGAGTTTTCCTTTGGCGTCGATAACTTCATGAGGTTTGAGTTGACTCTTATCGTGGAGATTTTTGAGAATACTATCGCTCTCAGCCAAAGCGGTATCAACCATCTCTTGAATTTCTTTTTGAGCCTTTTCGAGTTCCTTGTCGTATTCATGGGAGAATTCGTTATAGAGTTTCTTGACCGCACGGTTGAATTTAAGGTTCTCTTGCTCCACGTCCTTGATGTGTTCCAGACGTTTTTGTGTTTCCACAGTTTGGGCTTCAAGTTGCTCGATGATACGGTTGACATCACTATCAGTATCCGTGAGGTTTTCTGCTTCCTTGACAATAATCTCATTCAAACCGAGGCGTCGAGCAATTTCAAAGGCATTAGAACGACCAGGAACCCCTTGCATAAAACGATAGGTAGGGCTTAAAGTCGCTGTGTCAAACTCCATGCTGGCATTTTCCACATGTTGCGTCTCAATCCCATAGGCCTTAAGCTCAGGATAGTGAGTGGTAGCCATGGTCTTAATCTGACTTAAACGGAGGTGCTCTAAGATTGCCATGGCTAGACTAGCTCCTTCCTGAGGGTCGGTACCAGCCCCAAGCTCATCGACCAAGACCAGGCTGTTACTGTCGGCAGCATTCAGAATCTCAACAATGTGGGTCATGTGACTAGAGAAAGTTGACAAACTTTGTTCGATAGACTGTTCGTCTCCGATGTCCGCAAAGATCTCTTGGAAAATGGCGACACGGCTGCCCTTATCAGCCAAAATTGGAAGACCAGATTGAGCCATTAGTTGTGCTAGTCCTAGCGTTTTAAGCATGACCGTTTTACCACCAGTATTGGGACCTGTGATGACAATGGCCGTGAGGTCCTCATCAAAGCGCAAATCGTTGGCTACTGGATTGACCAAGAGAGGGTGACGGACGTTAAGCAGTTGGAGTGTTTGGTTGTCACTAATCTTTGGAATAACCGCCTTTTTATCATGGAGATAGAGGTATTTTCCTCGAATGAAGTCCATGTGGCCCAAAATCCAAGCGTTGTTGGCAATTGCAGCAGCCTGTGGACGGAGTTGATCAGACAGTTCATGCAGGATACGAGCCATCTCGTGGCGTTCGTCTGCACGTAATTGTGTAATTTCTTCGTTAAGCTGGATAACGGCACGTGGCTCGATATATACTGTGTTTCCAGAGCTTGAGATGTCATGCACAACTCCAGCAATACGGTTACGGTAGGTATTTTTGACAGGAAGCACCGAACGACCGTTACGACTAGCAATCAAACTCTCAGCCAACATGTGACCAGATTTCTTGAGAATGTCTTGCAAGGTCTGGCGAATGGCATCATCACAAGATTTAAGTTGACGACGGATGTTTTGCAACTCTGGGCTAGCAAAATGCTCAATAAAACCACCGTCATTGATGCTCTGAAGACTGCCTTGTAGACTTGGGAAGGCTTCAATCTTTTCGAAAAGACGTTTAAGGGCGATGAGCTCTACATTTTCAAGGTCAGCGTAAAAGCGACCAAGGTCAGCAGAAGCTTGCAGCACCTTCTTGATAGCAATGAGCTCCTGGATGTTGAGGTCAGCATCTAGTTCCAAGCGACGCAAGGGCTCAGAAATATCTCGCAAGCTACCAATGGCAAAGCCATGGTGCTCTACGAAAATCTCTGCCATTTCTTGGATTTCTGTAAATTGATTTTGAATTCTTTCTGGATTGGTCATAGGTACCAAGTCACGCAACTCCGCCTGAGCCTGTTCAGTCTGCAGGTAT
Organism: Streptococcus sp. HMSC065H07; assembly: GCF_001837325.1. Classification (NCBI taxonomy): domain Bacteria; kingdom Bacillati; phylum Bacillota; class Bacilli; order Lactobacillales; family Streptococcaceae; genus Streptococcus; species Streptococcus sp. HMSC065H07. Next base: position 50,072 of record NZ_KV832044.1, on the reverse strand, counting down.
TCTGTGAACTGGTCCTTGACCTTGTTAAATTCTAATTGGTCTAAAATCTTTGTGTTCATAGCTCCTATTATAACACATTTGACTATAGGGGGGGTGGAGGTGGGAAATGCTTGAGATAGTTTTATAAGCGGGCTTTTGTCATCAGATGTTGACTGGCTATTTTTACAGTTTATCTCTGAACAATTTTCCTTGAAGTTTTTTATTTTTGAACGACTATTTTACAAAAGAGTCTCCCTAAAATAAGAGATTTTCAATTAAAACCAATGCTCCCATCTATGCTATAATAAACCTATGACTAATCAGAAAAAATTACTCCTAATTGACGGTTCATCCGTTGCCTTTCGTGCTTTTTTCGCACTTTATAATCAAATTGACCGTTTTCGTAACAATAATGGCCTTCATACCAATGCCATCTATGGTTTCCACCTCATGTTGGACAACCTGCTTGAGCGTATCCAACCGACTCATGTTTTGGTAGCCTTTGATGCTGGGAAAACAACTTTCCGTACAGAGATGTTTGCAGACTACAAGGCTGGTCGTGCCAAGACTCCAGAGGAATTCCGTGAGCAGTTCCCTTATATCCGTGAGATGTTGGCTGCACGTGGTATCGCCTATTATGACCTGGCTCAGTACGAGGCAGACGACATTATCGGTACCTTGGCTAAGATGGCTGAAAATACCAGTGAGGACTATCAAATTACTGTTGTCTCTGGGGATAAAGACTTGATTCAGCTGACTGACGAAAACACAGTCGTTGAGATTTCGAAGAAAGGTGTGGCTGAGTTTGAGGCCTTCACACCTGATTACCTCATGGAGAAAATGGGTATTACTCCAGCGCAATTCATCGACCTCAAGGCCCTCATGGGTGATAAGTCCGATAATATTCCAGGAGTTACTAAGATTGGTGAAAAGACTGGTCTCAAGCTCCTCTTGGAACACGGTTCCCTTGAAGGTATCTATGAGCATATTGATGAGATGAAGAAGTCCAAAATGAAGGAAAATCTCATCAATGATAAGGAACAAGCCTTCCTTTCTAAAACACTGGCGACCATTGATACCCAGTCTCCTATTGAAATTGGCCTAGATGATACGGCCTTTACGGGACCTGACCTTGAAAAATTGGCAGCTTTTTATGACGAGATGGGCTTTGTTCAGTTCAAAAATACCCTTGGTGGCGAGGTTGTGCCACAAGATTTTGATGTGGCCTACGCAGAGCCTAGTCAAGTGACAGAAGATCACTTTAGCTCTGATGATTTCTTCTATTTTGAAATCCTCGGTGACAATTATCACACAGAACCTATCATCGGTTTTGCTTGGGGGAATGACAAGCAGATTTATGCGTCTACAGATATTGACCTACTCAAATCAGAGGCATTCCAGACAGCTCTTTCAAAAGCTGTTAATATCTACGATTTCAAGCGTAGTAAGGTCCTTTTGAGCCATCTAGGGATTGACTTGCCGACGGCTAATTTCGATGCCCGTTTGGCCAAGTATCTGCTCTCAACCGTTGAAGACAATGAATTGTCAACAATTGCCCGTCTCTATACGGGCCTACCATTGGAAACAGATGAAGTGGTCTATGGCAAGGGAGCTAAGCGTGCGGTTCCTGAAAAAGAGGTCTTACTCAGCCACCTGGCTAAAAAAGTCAAGGTCCTTCAGGTCGCTAAACCGGTCATGCTTGAAAAATTGGCTGAACACGATCAATCAGAGCTTCTCTTTGACATGGAGTTACCACTGGCAAATGTGTTAGCTAAGATGGAAATCGCTGGTATTAAGGTTAAGGGACAAACCCTTAACGAGATGGCAGTGGAAAACCAAGTAGTCATTGATAAATTGACCCAAGAAATCTACGAAATGGCGGGCGAGGAGTTCAATATTAACTCGCCTAAACAGTTGGGTGTTATCCTCTTTGAAAAGATGGGTCTACCTTTGGAATACACTAAGAAAACCAAGACAGGTTACTCAACAGCTGTGGATGTCCTTGAACGTTTGGCACCGATTGCTCCAATCGTAGCTAAGATTTTGGAGTATCGTCAAATCACCAAGCTTCAGTCTACCTATGTCTTGGGGCTTCAGGATTATATCCTTGAGGATGGCAAAATCCATACCCGTTATGTGCAGGATTTAACTCAGACAGGACGTCTGTCATCAGTGGATCCCAACCTGCAAAATATCCCCGTTCGCTTGGAGCAAGGTCGTCTCATTCGTAAGGCCTTTGTCCCATCGACTGAGGATGCAGTGCTTTTAAGCTCGGATTACTCACAGATTGAGTTGCGCGTGCTTGCCCATATTTCGGGAGATGAGCATTTGATTGCAGCCTTTAAAGAGGGGGCAGATATCCATACCTCTACAGCCATGCGTGTCTTTGGCATTGAAAAGCCAGAGGATGTCACACCTAACGATCGTCGTAATGCTAAGGCTGTGAACTTCGGTATCGTTTATGGTATTTCTGACTTCGGTCTTTCCAACAACCTTGGCATTAGCCGTAAGAAGGCCAAGGAGTATATCGACACTTACTTTGAACGTTATCCTGGTATCAAGGCCTATATGGATAATGTGGTTCGTGAAGCCAAGGATAAGGGCTACGTAGAAACTCTCTTCCACCGCCGCCGTGAGTTGCCAGATATCAATTCTCGTAACTTTAACGTCCGCAACTTCGCAGAGCGTACAGCCATCAACTCTCCTATCCAAGGAAGTGCTGCTGATATCCTCAAGATTGCTATGATTAACCTAGACAAGGCTCTGGTAGAAGGTGACTATAAAACTAAGATGCTCCTCCAAGTGCACGATGAAATCGTTCTTGAGGTGCCAAACGATGAACTTGTAGCGATGAAAGCCTTGGTTAAAGAAACCATGGAAGCTGCAGTTGAACTCGCTGTCCCTCTCATCGCAGATGAGAATGACGGCCGCACATGGTATGAGGCAAAGTAACACATGAAAGAAAATTTTCCATTTACCTACTTTCTCTTGCGTTATATGCTAGGATTTCTGGCCGTTGTTCTAGCTATCGTAGCAGTGTTGGTGATTATCACCTACTTTATGACCAAGTAGAAATAGACAGATAAAAGCTGGACTGAGGTCCGGCTTTTTTTGATTCGTATACTTGTAATTGTAAAAAGAATTACCATCTAATGTCTAGATTTTTTAATTAAAACTCTAATTTTATTGAGATTGAAATTGTTTAGTCATAGTGAAAGCTCGGATTATATAAGTATTCTTGATAAATAAATATAAATTAATTTTTCAAAAAATACTTGACTTGATAATCATACAATTGTTAATATAATGTCAGAGAGATTTAAATGATTTAATGTTAACGTTAGGTCGTTTCTTATGAAAGGATAGTTATGAAAAAGAAATTAACAGGATTTGCACTCTTATCAAGTTTGTTCTTGCTGACGGCTTGTAACGCAACAAATACGGACATCTCAGGTTCAGGCGACAGCACCTCTAAGTCTGAGCAAGTGAGCGGGGATTCATCTGAGACTGAGGAAGTGAGCTACGATGAGCTCTACGCTTCGGTCTTGGACCTCTATCGTCCCATTGCTCTGAACGGCGATACATCGGCTGTTCCAAGCAACCTTTCAACTGAGGAAGCTTATTCAACTAATACGATTTTTGAAGCCAATAGAGTGGGTGAAAAAGTCCAATATAGCTATGTAGACATCGATGATGATGGCTCAGCTGAGCTTTTGATTGGGACTCCTGATAGTGTTCATGCGCTATATTATCTTGATAATGATGATAAGCCTGTTTTTGCTATAAGTGCTGGAACCTTTGCCAAGGGTGGTTACTTGAATACACTGCATTTTTATAAAAATGGGATTATTTATTCTCAGTTATTTCATAGAATGAAGCCTGAAGCAAAGGCTGAGACCTATGAAATCAAGGATGGAGTCTTTAATCAACTTCAATCGGTTGATTTCAGTATGTCTGAGACAACTGATGGTGCAAGTAAGGTCGGTCTCGGTGACGCTCAGACTCTGGATTTATCTGTCGAGGATTGGTATGACTTTGATGACTCAAGTAGCGACGAGACAGACGCAAGCAGTAGCGATAGCAAGTCCAACAAAGAGACTGGCATGGATATCAATGCTATCCAAAATGGTGATTTTTCAAGTATCGCTGGGACTTGGAAGAATGGTAAAGGCTATACAATGACCTTTGATAAAAATGGGTTAGTAAGTGATACTGAGAAGGTAGCAATTGAATATGGAAAAATTACTGATGGTTTTTTTAAAGCAGGACTTGTGCCAAAAGAAGTTGGTCCTGGAGGTGGAATGATTGCATTCTTACCAAAAGGAGTATCTTTGACTGGTTCTGTAATGTCATCATCAGAGACAGCTGACGACCAATCTGATAAGACAAAAGATCGTCTTTGGATGGGACAACAACTAAATGGCACCACAGACGATAGTTATTTCTTCTACAAAGTAGACTAATAATTCACAAGCTGAAACTTGAATGTTTCGGCTTTTTTGTTCCCCATAGTGACATTTATGTCACTATTTTTTATTGGCCGTCTTACTTATAATAGAAGCATAACTGAGAACAGCGACAGGAGTTCTTAATAAAAAGGAGTGTCGTACTATGATTGAATTTTTGATATCAAAAAATGTGACTTATTTGGAATTGTTTTATATCTTTCTGGGAGTAGTTCTTTCAAAGGTATACCTTGCTTTGCGTGGCCGGAAGCACAATAAACTTGATGCATAAGAAAAAAGGTAGCACTCAATGCTATCCTTTTTTGCTGTCTTCATAAGCCTTAATCATCTTCTTCTGTGGTGTGGCCATTGGGAACTGGTCGAAGTCCTCAGCCGCTACCCAGCATAGCTCCTTATCGGTAGTGAGTTTGTCGTCATTAACGCTACCTTCTACCATCTCGATGGTCCATTTTTGGTGGCTGAAGGTATGTTTTACAGGTGTAAAATCATTGTTCGTCCACTCTGGTTTAAGGGCATAATTTTCCTCAAAAATAGCCTTTTGAGAGACTGTCTCGAGAATACTATCATCTTTTTCAAAAAGGCTGAGTTGTTGGCCAATAAAGTCCGTTTCCATGATAGGAAAGGACCAGAAACCACCTAGCAGACGTCCCTCGATATTTTTTTCGAGCAGAAATTCACCCTTTGCATTTCTGATAATAAAAGCCTGAATTTGCATAGGTTTAGGCTTCTTCTTAGGCAATTTGATAGGGTACTTGTCATAAGTTCCGTTGAGATAGGCTGCACAGAAAAAGCGAATTGGACTTTCGTCGGGTCTTGGATTTTTAGCCGATTCGATATCAGTCCCAAGGTCCATAAGCGCCTGATTAAAGTCCCCTGGACGGTCAGGGTCAATCAAAATGTCCATAATCGCTTGAAAAATCTTACGATTTTTGGCGTCTCCGATATCGTAGTTGACCTCAAAGAGACGGGCCATAACTCGCATAACATTACCATCAACAGCGGGCTCTGGGAGTACAAAAGCGATGCTAGAAATAGCACCAGCAGTATAGGGTCCGATGCCCTTGAGTTTGGCAATGTTTTCATAAGTATCTGGAAATTGACCATCAAAGTCATCCATGATTTGTTGCGCAGCCTTTTGCATGTTTCGGACACGTGAATAGTAACCTAGCCCCTCCCAAGCTTTGAGAAGCTTCTCTTCTGGAGCTTCAGCCAAATCTTTAACTGTTGGGAACCAGTCTAAAAAGCGCTCGTAATAGGGAATGACAGTCTGAACCTGGGTTTGTTGTAGCATGATTTCACTGATCCAGATATAGTAGGGATTTTTAGTTCTTCGCCACGGTAGGTCTCGTTTCTCTCGATCGTACCAGTCCAGGAGGGTCCGACGAAAAGAGGCGATTTTCTCAGCATCCCACATGACAATGCCGTATTCTTTTAAATCTAACATGTCTCTATTGTAGCAAAGAAATCTTTTTTCAAAAAATTATGCGTTTTTCTGTTAAAAAGATTGACAAAAGTAAGCGTTTACATTATACTAAGAGTGTAAAGAAGATAAGGATTCATCAAGGAGGTAAAAGCCATGGTGAGAGTCAATATTTCAAGGTACAAAAACGGAGACTAAGATCTCTAAACAAAACAGTAGGCAAAACAATAACTTTACCATTCATCTCTGAGGAGCGTGACCGCATGACAGTAGGACGTTACAAGAACGGAGATTAATTCAGTCGCATAAAATAGCTACAAGGGAGTGATACCACCAGAAGTCGAAAGCTAAACTCAAATCTGTTAACTTAAGAAAAGTGAGGTAAAGCTCATGAGAAATGTTAGTAGGTATAAAAATGGAGACACATAGGTTGTTGCGTAAAATAGCCTAAGGAGTGATACCCATGCCATACGAAACGTAAATCCTATATTCTTAAGATGAACGAGGTGAGTTCATGAAAAATATGAGTAGGTATAAAAACGGCGATTAATAATGTTGCATAAAATAGCTACAAGGGAGTGATACCACCAG